>DASZUZ010000895.1:0-9952 GCA_035547415.1 Bryobacteraceae bacterium
GGTTCAGTTCGAGCAGCAGTTCGAGCACCTGCTGTCCTGTCTTGCCGTCCAGGTTTCCGGTCGGCTCATCCGCCAGGAGAATCGGCGGTTTGGTGATGAAAGCCCGCGCCAGCGCGACCCGTTGCTGCTCGCCACCCGAAAGCTGGACCGGATAGTGGTCGAGTCGGTCCGCCAGACCTACTCGCGTGAGCAGTTCCCTGGCCCGGCGCGTGACGTCGGAGCCCGCGCCGGCAAGTTCCGCCGGAAGCAGAACATTTTCTTCCGCCGTCAGGGTCGGAATCAACTGGAACGACTGAAAGACGAAGCCGATCTTGCGGCCTCGCACCTCCGCCATGCGGTCTTCGGAGAGGCCCGTAATGTCTTCTCCATCAAGGAGAATCTGTCCGGACGTCGCGTTGTCCAGGCCGGCGAGCAGTCCGAGCAGGGTGCTCTTTCCGCTGCCGGATGGACCCATGATCGCTGCGAACTGGCCCTCGGGTATTGTCAGGTCGATGCCCCGCAGAATCTCGACCCGGTGCGTGGGCGTCTCGATCGTGCGGGTCAGGCGGATGACTTCAATGATCGGGCGAGAAATCCGGCGCTCCTTCGATACGTCTGTCATGATTATGGCAGTGCTATTGAGATTGATGCTGCTGGCGGCGCTGGCGGTTGCATTCGTCGGTTGCGGGCACGGCGGAAATTCGCCTGAAGTCGCCACAACCGGAGTCCCCGCTTCGAACATAGTCTCTCCGGCGCCGACCCCACAGCAGACAGATACGCGCCCGGCGGTCGTTGCGTTCGGCGACAGTCTTTCGGCCGGCTTCGGTCTGGACCCGGGGAAAAGCTTTCCGGACGACCTGCAGCGACTCATCGACAAAGCCGGGTACAGATACCATGTGGTCAACATGGGTGTGAGCGGGGATACAACCACGGACGGCGTCGAGCGACTGCCTTCGGTCGTGGCCTTGAAACCCGCGGTCGTCATTCTCGAGTTCGGCGGAAACGATGGATTGCGAGGGCAGCCGGTTTCCTCCGCGAAGCAGAACATGGCGAAGATGATCGAGGCGCTGCAGAGCAGCGGTGCTCAGGTGGTGATCGCCGGGATGACATTGCCTCGGAACTACGGCCCCGAATACATTCATTCCTTCGAACAGATGTATGTCGAACTCGCGAAGCAATACAGACTCGTGCGAATTCCTTTTCTGCTCGACGGCGTGGGCGGCGTGGACCATCTGATGCAGCCGGATGGCCTTCATCCGACCGCGCAGGGCGCCGAAATCGTGGCGCAGACCGTGATGCGATATCTTCAGCAAGTGCTCAGACGGTAACATATCGCACTTGTCTTCTCCCCCTTCGGCCGCCCGCGCTGCCAGGATCGAAGGCATGGCGGAAACCTTTGACGTTGTTGTGATCGGAACTGGTACGGCAGCTTCACAAATGGCATATCGCTGCCGGGCGGCGGGCAAGTCTGTCGCTGTCGTCGATTCGAAGCCTTTCGGCGGCACCTGCGCCCTTCGCGGCTGCGATCCCAAGAAGGTTCTGGTCGGCGGCGCTGACCTCGTGGACTGGGCGAACCGCATGCGCTCGCGCGGGATCGCGGGGGAAACCCGGATCGACTGGTCCGCGCTGATGAAATTCAAGCGGAGTTTCACCGAGCCCGTGCCGAAACAGCGCGAGCAGGATTTCGAAAAAGGCGGGATTGAGCGGATTCACGGACGCGCAAAATTCAGCGCGCCCGACCGCCTGTCGATTAACGGTCGGGAGATAGCCGCAGGCAATATCGGAATTGGCGTCGGCATGCGACCGGTGCGTCTCGGAATTCCGGGCGCGGAGTTTCTGATTGACAGCGAACAGTTTCTCAATCTCGACCGGCTTCCGGAGCGGATTGTTTTCGTGGGCGCCGGATACATCGCGTTTGAATTCGGCCATCTTGCCGCGCGGGCCGGAGCCAGCGTCACGCTCGTGGCCCGTGGAGCGCGTCCCCTTGCGGGTTTCGATCCGGACCTCACGCAGCGCCTCCTGCGGAAGACGCGGGACCTGGGTATTCGAGTGGAATTGAATTCGCCGGCGACGGGCGCGGAGCGTGGCGCTGTTTAGTCCGGCTCGGAAAAATTCGAGGGAGATCTCCTGGTTCATGCCGCCGGCCGCGAAGCGGATGTCGACGATCTGGATCTCAAAGCCGGAAATGTGGAGTCCGGCAGGCACGGAATAAAGGTCGATGAATTCCTGCAAAGCACGTCGAATCCCGCGGTATATGCGGCCGGTGATTGCGCCGATACCGGCAATCCTGCGCTGACTCCCGTGGCTGGCTGGGAGGGCCGGACGGCGGGCAGCAACATGGTTAATCCGCGCAGTTCCGCAATGGCCCGGCGCGCCATTCCGAGTGTTGTTTTCTCGATACCTCCGATGGCGAAGGTCGGACTTACCGAGGCTGAGGCCGTTAAGTTGGGGCTGAAGTACGTTTCAGTCGCGCGAGATATGTCCGGATGGTACTCGTCCCGCAGAATCGCGGAAAACTGCTCCGGGTCAAAGATCCTGATCGAGGAAGGGTCGGGCCGTATTCTCGGCGCTCACTTGCTGGGAGAAGGAGCGGAGGAGGTCATCAATGTCTTTTCCGTGGCCATCGGGAACGGGATGGCGGCGCGGGATCTGGCTTCGATGGTGTTCTCGTACCCGTCCCGCGGTTCCGACATCCCCTATATGGTCGATATGGCTGGATAATTTCGGCTCGGCACAGTACGTTTGATATCTTTCATTCCCGAAGCGCGTGAGAAAATCAGCGGCGTCACGCGCCGATCAAATCTTTTTTCTGTTCCAATTTGTGCAGCTTTGCTTTACATTAAAGGCAACGAACGATGCAGGTATTCTCACAATCCCTTTGGGGTCAAAACGTACCGGCCCCCCATGCGCGGAACGTGGCGCGAGTGCTCCTGGCCGACGCCGATCTGGCCTCGAGACTGACTCTCAGGACGTTGCTGGGGGCTGCGGGGTACGCTGTGGACGAAGCGGCCACCGCCAGCGAGGCCGTCGCGCATCTGGATGCCCAGGAATACCAGCTTGTCCTCGCGGATCTCCGAAGTGAATCCGACGAGTCGGGGCCGCGTCTTCTGGCCTATGCCCGGCAGAAGGAATTTCGTCCGGCGACAGCTCTTATCTCCTCGAAATTGAGTGAATTGGATGCCGGAATTTCGGATGATTTTTCCGCTGAGAGCGTGGTGCGGATGACAAATGAGAACGTGTCATACCTGCTGGCGCGCGTGGCCGAATTAATCAGCCATCGCGCGGACAGAAGAATCATGCAGTCGCTCCGCCGGGCCAGTTGAATCACTGGCTCAGCGGCTGCAGCAGATCTGGTTGGGCAGGAGGGACGCCGGCGTGAGGGGCGCCGTGGATTTGAAAAAGTTCTCGGAAGAAAGGCGCCGGTAAACGTCGCCGGCAACACCTGATGCCGTAGCGCCGATGGAAGGCCGCCCGCCGGTCAGCATCACGACAACCACCAGCTTGCGCCCGCTTCCCTCATTGAAGGATCCGAACCATCCAAGATGCGTTCTGCCTTCGCTGCAGGTGCCCGTTTTCCCTAGAATCTCGTCTTCCTGCTTCGCTCGTCTCGCGGTCCCGAAATCGACGGCGCCCCGCATGCCTGGTTTCACGTCGCTGATCAGATTCGCGATATCGAGATGCCGTTTGACCTGAGGCTGGAAATTTTTGATCTCTTCGGGAGTCTGCGGATACTGCATCCAGTACAGGGTTCCGCCATTTGCAACCGAGGCGATGATGGCCGCCAGTTCCAGCGGCGTCTGCGAAATCTCTTCGCCGAAGCTGGTGAGCATCATCATGCCCCCGTTTTTCGGAGGCGCGGGCGGAAAATATCCCGGATGCTCGCCTTCGATATTCAGGCCGGCTTTTTCACCGTAACCGAACAGATGCGCGTAATAGTTGACGCGCTCGTATCCTAACTTGACGCCCAGGTTGCCGAAGTAATAATTATTCGAATACGCCAGCGCATCCGTGAGATCCATGGATCGTTTGCTGTAGAAACGAACAGGACTGGTCCGCTGGACCAGCCCTTCGCGAAGCGCGGCAAGCGCGACCGACACCTTGATCGTCGAGCAGGGCTGGAACCCGCCGCCCAGGGCGAGTTGCTGATTCACCATCGTCAGTACGCGCCCCGTGTTCGGATCGACCACGACCACGGATCCGTTATAAGGTCCCAGTGCCTCGACTGCCGCCTTGCGGATGACCGGATCGTCGCCTTCCGTCCGATCGCCAATCGTCGAATCCTTATATGTAGGCTCGTCCCAGGTCTGGACCCAGACCTTGCGCCGCGAGGACCGCGTCGTGCGGGAAGAGCCTGTCCGCAGAGCGGCCGCTTTGGGCGATACCGCTTTCGTTCTGACGATTCTGGCCGCCGTGGATTTCGCCGCGGTACTCTTTCCTTTTCTTTTATGCTTCGCGCTTGTGACGGCGAATGCGCCGTTCGTGGCCAGTCCGATGGCAATGGCGACGGCGAGAACTCGAGCGACCGGAGAGGAGTACCGCTTCATGAATTTCTTTGGCGCGAATGATTGAGAGCTTGAACAAATGGGCGAACTGCCAGGGTCCGGGGAGCAGCCGGAAAGACCATTTTGTAACTTTCCGGCCCTCTGGTCAATTGAATTCTTCCGACAGCGCCACATAACTTATGCAGCCGTCCAGCCCCCATCGATGGCCATTACCGCGCCGTTGACGAACTGCGCCTGATCCGAGCAAAGGTAGAGCGCCATATAAGCGATCTCGTCCGGTTTTCCGAGACGCCCCACGGGCTGCCGCTGATTCAGTTCGGCGCGCACCTTATCCTTCTCGTTCTTGTGGTATTTCTCCAGGTAACCCTCGACGAACGGCGTATCGACCGTGCCGGGGGCGATGCAGTTCACCCGGATCTCGGTCGGGTAGTCCACGGCGAGCTGGCGCGTCATCGCTACCACTGCTCCTTTGGTACCGCAATACGCGAACCGTCGTTTCACGCCCACGAGCCCGGCGACGGATCCAATGTTGACAATGGAACCTTTGGCAGCTTTCAGGAGTGGCAAACAGAACTTCGTGACCAGATACAGGCCGCGTACGTTGACCCGGAAGATCCGGTCGAAGTCGTCCGCCTCGGTCTCCTCGGCTCCGCCTACCAGGCCGATGCCTGCATTATTGATGAGAATATCCAGCCGTTCGATTCCCTCGAGCCCCGTCCGTACTGCGTTCTCATCGGTGATGTCGAAAATACGATATGAGGCGCCCGGGAGTTCGGCCGCAAGCTTCTCGGCTTTGGATTTATCAATGTCGACGATAATGACCTTTGCGCCGGCTTCCGTCAGGACGCGGCAGGTTTGTTCTCCGATACCGCTCGCGCCACCGGTCACCAGCGCCGTACGTCCATCGATTCTGAAAGGTTGACTCATCGCGTGAATTGTAACAGCGCGCCTGATTCGCTCGCCGCGTTGAACCGCGAGATCGTCTCATGCGTAAAATGCCCGCGGCTCGTACGCCACTGCCAGGACATAGCCATCGCCAAACGCCGCGCCTATGCCGACTGGGATTACTGGGGGAAGCCGGTTCCTTCGTTTGGCGATCCCTCCGCAAGATTACTGATTCTTGGCCTCGCCCCCGGAGCACATGGCGCCAATCGTACTGGACGTATGTTCACAGGCGATCGTTCCGGGGACTTCCTTTATCGGGCGCTCTTCCGGGCGGGATTTGCATCGCAGCCCGAAAGCAATGCTGTTGACGATGGACTGGAGTTACGGGATGCCTGGATTACCGCGCCTGCCCATTGCGCTCCGCCGGACAACAAACCAACCCCGGCTGAACTTGGCAAGTGCCGCTACTTTCTTGAGCGGGAACTGGATCTGCTGACCGGCGTCAGACTCGTCGTGGCATTAGGCAGGATCGCGATGGCTTCCTATCTGGGTGTCCTGAAGCGGCGCGGCGAGATCTCACGGCTGTCCGATTTTCAATTCGGGCACAATGTGCTCCACGAAGGGCTCAGGCCGGCTCTTCTCTGCTCGTACCATCCGAGCCAGCAGAACACCTCAACCGGAAAGCTGACCCAAAATATGCTCGACGAGCTGTTCGCGAGGGCGAGAGATTTTATCCAATCCTGACCAGTTCGCGCTGCGCCTCGCCTGTAACGACCGCCTCCTGTCCTCGGATGAACACGTTCACCTCGGAACGAATCCCGAACTCCGGAAGGTATATCCCGGGCTCGACCGAGAACAGCGCACCCGGGAGGATCCGGCGATCGTCGTGGGTTTCGAGGTTGTCCATATTTGCGCCGGTTCCGTGCACTTCCTCGCCGATGGAATGTCCGGTTCGGTGGACGAAACGGTCGCCGAAGCCCTTCGCCTGAATGTGCGCTCGCGCTGCGTCATCGACCTCAAACCCCCGGATATCGCGCTGCTGCTGCACGGCCGCGGCCACCGTCGAAATGGCGGCATCCCGCGCATCGCGAACGATTTCGAACACGTTTTGGACCGGATCCGGCGGGTCGCCACAGAAGCCCGTCCAGGTGATGTCGTAATAGACTGACCCCGGCCGGTCAAATTTTGCCCACAGATCGATCAGCAGCACGTCACCGGACCGGATCGGCGCGTTCGATTCAGTTCGCGGTTCGTAATGGGGGTCGCCCGCGTGTGAATTCACGCCGACAATCGGACTGTGATCGGTGACCAGCCCGGCTTTGGCGAATTCGGCAAGAATCCAGTCCCGCACCGTGATCTCGTCAACGCCGGTGGCGAGTTTCTCGCCCGCAAACCGGAAAGCCCCGCCGCGGATCCGGTCGACAATGTGCCCTGCCTCAACGTGAGAAGCGAACTGCTCCTCGGACAGACAGGCCTCGAACTCCTGAATGAGTTCCGCGGAACTCGCGACATCAACGCCAAGATCGCGGATCAACTCGACCGTGCCCGCGTCTACCATCGCCACGTACGGGACGGCGCACCGTGGTGAGTACTGCATCGCAACGCGCTTTACGCCTTTCAGCGCCTGCGCCAGCCGGGCGTGTTGCTCCTGCCAGCTCGAATACGGGAGCTTGTCGCCGGGCAGGCTGTCGATCACGCCGGATTCGATGCGATGCACAATCCCGCGAGGCTCGCCGGACGCGGGGATCAGGTAGTACCAGCGCCGCGTGACGTGCATGTGCGAAGGCAGTCCCAGCACGCGGTACGCGAGTGGGTCGCGCTCATGATGATCGAAGAACAACCAGCCGTCAAGTTTTTCGCGGCGCAGCGCTTCCTGAATGCGGGCGAGGTCCATGAGATTCGAGAATAGCGCGATCGAGAGAGTCGGGGTCGATGCCTTCGATTTCGAGAACTTTGATGGTTGCAGTGTATCCGCTGACGATGCGAACCGAGGATAGCGGAACGGATGCGACCGCGGCCAGAAACCGAATGATTGCGTCGTTGGCCTTACCGTCTACCGGAGGGGCGGCAACCCGCAATTTCCAGGAACTGCCAAACCGCCCTGCGAACTCCGTCCGCCGCGCCCCGGCGCTGATCTTAAGCGAGATTCGCGCTTTCATGCGAGACCGTCCTGCGCCATGCGATTCGCGCCCGGAGATCGGTAACGCCGGCGGCCTGGCGGCGCGAGAGGACATCGAATGTGATCACGTCATCGAGCCAGTCGTGACTGGAGCCGTCGAGATACTGCGTCGCGACAGTGATCGTGTATTGATGCGGCGTGAGCCAGCATTCGAAGGAGAAATCGATCTCGATCTCTTCACCGGAATCGAATTTCCCCAGATCCACCTGCTCGATCCTGGTATTTGTCCCGTAGACATCCATGCCGATACGGTTCCGGACAAGAATCCCGATCATGGGCTCGGCGCCCTGATGGTTGAACCTGGCGCGGACACGAACCGTTACTTGCTCTCCACTCGACACGACGCCGCATTCACGGCCGCTCTCATCGAGCAGCATGACATTGAGGATTTCGCTCGATCCATCCCCGTGCCGGTTGCTCGCCTGCAGATTGGTTCGTTTGTCGCGGTTATCGAATGCCTTCTGACGTTCCAGCACCAGTCCGATGTACTTATCGATGACGTGCTTGGGTTCTCCCTCGGCCTGAATGCGACCGTTTAACAGGAAGATTGCCCGATGCGAAAGCTGTTTGACCAGTCCAAGATCGTGAGACACGAACAGGATCGTCGTTTTCTTCTCGCGCAACTCCTCGAACTTGCGAATGCACCGGTTCGCGAAAACCGCGTCACCGACCGCCAGCGCTTCGTCCACGATCAGAATGTCCGGGTTGACGTGGATCGCGGTCGAAAATGCCAGCCGGACATACATGCCGCTGGAGTACTCTTTTACCGGCCGGTGCATGAACTCTCCGATTTCGGCGAACGCTTCGATCGACGGCAGATTTCGCGCCATCTCCGCTCGGCTGATGCCCATGATCTCGCCGTTGATGAAGACGTTTTCGCGTCCGGTAAAGTCCGGATTGAAACCGGCCCCGAGTTCCAGCAGCGCGGCGACGCGCCCACGCCGCACCACGCGTCCCGTCGTTGGTTGCAGAATCCCGCTGATCACCTGCAGCAGGGTGCTCTTCCCGCAGCCATTTGGCCCCACAAGACTGACGATCTCCCCGCGATCCACCGTGAATGAGATATCCCGCAACGCCCAGAAATCCGTATGGAGGGGCGTTTTGCGGAACGGATTCAATTCGCGGATACGGTCGAAAGGAGTCCTGTACAGCCGATAAAGCTTCGAAACGTTCTGAACCAGCAGCAACTATCCAGTTTATCGACGTCACAGACGCATGATGAGCGTCAGGTCGCTTCCGGGATTCGTGGTTCCCACGCCGGCCACATCGAGACTCAGTTGATCGCCCGCATGCAGCGATGGGAGCCCGAAGCCATTGATGACGCCCGACGTGATCGCGCCCGGATCGAACTGCACCGTCGTATACGGGAGGCCGTTGAGATTGATCTGCAGCGTCACGCCGGCGCCGGCGGACGGCGTGCGAAGCACCGCGTAAACGTCCCGCACGCAGCGATCGGCGTCCACAATGATGTCGGGAGCGGCTCCCGTTTGAATCGCGAGATATCCGCTGATCTGGAACGAGAACTGTCCGCCGCCCAGTGTCCTCAACCCTGAATCGATTGTGTTTGTTAATGCCAGAACCGATATCGCTCCGTCTCCGAGCGCGTTGGTAAGGTACAGTTCCGCGCTCGCGATTCTCACGCACGATAACTCGAGGCTGTATTTCCAGTCGCCGCTCGATGGACTGCCGAAGAAGTTCTTCACGAACGGTACGATGGCCACTTTTTCTTTTAGCGGATACGCCACCGCTGTGAGTGTGTGACCAGCCGGCGTTGTTGAGTGAAGCCCGCGCTGCAGAATCGTGTTTCCACCGCCGTCGGTAGTTCCCGCGAGAACGATTTCCTGATCGATTTGCAGCAGCGTTCCCGCGGTCACGGCGCCGCCGAACTGAGCGCTGCCGCTATTCTCTGCCACTGCCGCCCCGAGGGCGATCGGGGCAGGTCCGTTGACTTCATCGAAGTAATGAAACCGAAAAGTGCCGGAAGTAATGCTTCTCGTGTTTGCAAGATCCGCGAATGCTACGGCCGAAAGGTCCAGAACGCCACCGCGCGCAGGCGAAACGGCCACGCCGAAGAGCGGCGCCGGCGGTGTGTCTGCATCGGCGGCCAGGCCGCCGGATTGCCCGATCGTCCATCGGGTCAGCGGCGAGAGCGCGTATTCAGCTTCGCTGTCTGCAACGTTCGCCGCTCTTGCTGATAACTGCACGGTTGCGCCGAGCCGCTCCGGAACCGTCATCGGAATCGGACTTGTGCTGCC
Organism: Bryobacteraceae bacterium; assembly: GCA_035547415.1. Classification (GTDB taxonomy): domain Bacteria; phylum Acidobacteriota; class Terriglobia; order Bryobacterales; family Bryobacteraceae; genus BOG-234. The sequence continues at coordinate 9,801 of DASZUZ010000895.1, forward strand.
CTTCGCCCCAGATCTCCACGAGCTTTCCGAAATCGCGAAGAAGCTGCTCGCATCGGGCGCTGTCAGCCACGGTTGGTCGATCGTAATCGTCGTCCCGTCGTTCGTTCTGATCGTGCGTTCCTGCCCCGCGCCGGTTCCTCTGGTGATCCGAA
>DASZUZ010000896.1:0-1644 GCA_035547415.1 Bryobacteraceae bacterium
ATCGAGCTTTTTCCACGTGGTCTCTTCTTCGGCGGTCAATTGGAACGCGCGGACCGCCTCAGCTCTTTCCTTCGGGCTGAGTTTCTCAACAAGTACGTTCAGGAATGCCAGCCATCCGCCGCCGTCCGACGGGCGAAAGACGGAGTGCGCCAGTTTTTCCAGGCGGGCAAGTCCGGACGCGTTGAGGTTGGGACCGGTTAATGCCGGTGAAATCAGTCGAAGCAGACCGTGTTCATCGAGGGCGCGCAGCATATTCACCGCGTTCGGGGCCATTGCCGTGGCGCGAATTTCCCGGGCCAGTGCGGCTGGCGCGGCGACCGTCTGGAAATTCGACGAGAGCGCGTTTTCGAGTTGCGACCGGGTCCGCGGCGTCACCTGAAAACCGAGCAGATGCTGCAGTCGGATCAGGCGGAAAATCCGGATGGGGTCGTCAAAGAATACGTTCGGGTTGGTGGATCGAAGTTCCCGGTTGATCAGATCCGCCTGTCCGTTCGAGGGATCGACCAGCAGGCCTCGGGAGCCCCGATTCAGCGAAAGTGCGATCGCATTGATCGTGAAATCGCGCCGCGCAAGGTCCTCGTGAATGGTCGCGGGAGCGATCTGCGGCTTGCCGCCTGGCTTTGAATGTCTTTCGACGCGGGCGTTTGCGACGGATGCGGTTACGCTGTTCACCGAGAGTTCCACCCAGCGCTTCAGCGGGTCTTCAGCCACGACGTGCCCGCCGAGCGCCTGCGCGAGAGATCGCCCGGTGTCGATCGCATCCCGTTCAACGGTGAAATCGAGATCCCGCACCGGCGCCCCGCGCAGCATGTCCCGCATCGCTCCACCGGCGAGCCAGACGGTCATCCCGGATTGCGTGGCGATTCGCTGGACCTCGGCGACGGCGCGACTCTGCCCGGCATCCAGATGGCTTTCGAGCATGAACATGTAGTCGCTCATCGCTCAGGCCCGGGGATGGTGCTGATCCACAGTTTTGCGGAGACGGGATCGAACGACATGGGTGTAAATCTCCGTCGTGGAAAGATCCGCATGGCCCAGCATGGATTGCAGGCTGCGGAGGTCGGCTCCGCCTTCGAGAAGATGCGTGGCGAAGGTGTGCCGTACCACGTGCGGCGACAGATTGTGGAATATGCCGGCTTTTCTGCCGTTCAGTTTGATGGACGCCCAGAATGCCTGGCGCGTCATGGCTCCGCCGCGCGCGGTGACGAACAGATGTGGAGATGTTCGGCCCTTCAGTAACTGCGGGCGGCCCAGTTGGGTATAGTCATTCACCGCCCGGAGCGCTGCTTCATGCACCGGAACGATTCTCTGTTTATTGCCCTTGCCCGTCACCCGGATCAGCCCTAATCCCAGGTCGAGATTCGACGTTCGAAGCTGGATCAGTTCCGTTACCCGAATGCCAGTGGCATAAAGCAGTTCAAACATGGCCCTGTCGCGGAGACCGCTCGGCTTTGAGACGTCCGGCGCGGCTATCAACAGTTCAATCTGCTCGCGGTTGAGAAACCGGGGGATCGTGCTCCAATGCTTCGGGCTGGTGAGGTGCTCGGTCGGGTCGCCGCTGACAAGCCCTTCAGCGAGCAGAAAATGGAAAAGGCTCCGGACCGCGCTCATATGGCGCGCGATGGAGCGACTGCTTAACTCGTC
>DASZUZ010000897.1:0-1999 GCA_035547415.1 Bryobacteraceae bacterium
GCGTGCATTTCGTATCCGATGTCGTGCAGAATGGCCTCGCCCGCGGGCGGTACCTGGTCAACATCGAGTCCCTGTTTTCCAAATAGCTTGTAAACCGGCCCGGCCGCGACTGCCGCTTCGAACTCGCCTTTCGGATCGGACCATTTATCCGTATTGCCCGTCTGGAGCAGCAAGGGCCGCGGCGCAATCAGCGAAACCAGAAGGTTCGCATCCACCGGCGACCGATCGGCGTGTCCCGCATACTTTGCGTAATTGCCCGCGAACTGATAGGGATATCTTCCCGGCGCCACGAGATGCGCGATGGTTTCTCCGTAATTGCGCCGGCTGAGAGCGGCGCCGCCTTCACCCGAACAACTGGCAATCACCATGGCGAAGCGGGTATCGTGCGCGCCGGCCCACATGACGGTCTTGCCCAGGCGCGAAACGCCGGTGATGGCGACGCGCTTCGCGTCCACGCCGGAATCGGTTTCGAGATAGTCCATGGCGCGGCTCATCCCCCAGGCCCACGCCGCAATCGCGCCCCATTCATCCGGCGCGGGCGCGGTCTGCCCTGGCTTCAGGTACAGCGCGCGCACGCCATAGGGCAGGCCGCCTTCGAAATCCGGATCCACATCGCCGTAGTAAAAGGTCGCCACGCCGAAACCGGCATCCACGAACTTCGCAACGTTCAGTTTGCCGAACGCGCGGCCCTGATTCGCCGGGATCTTCTTTTTGTCGCGACCCCAGATCTCGCCCACCTTCACCCCGGGATCGTCCACGCTATTTGAGTTCGCCGAAAAGCCGATATTCAACAGCACGGGTGAGGGTTTCGCCGCGTGAGCCGGCAGATAGAGAAGCAGATCCATCTTCGGTCCCGTCTTGTCCTTCGCAAAGAAGATCGTCACCTGCTTCCGAATCGCCTTGCCGTCGAAAGCGGGCGTGCCTTTGTCGAAAACATCGAAACTCAAGTCCGCGGGACGTCCCGGACTCCGTCCGTACTGATTCTCTTCGAACAGCCGGACAATTTCCGGCCGGCGTTTCTCCGTCCATGTCTTCGCGTTGCGTACGGGTTTGCCGTTCTCCAGCACCAGAGGATCCGGAAGACGGTAAGAGCCGGCTGCTGCCTCCGTATAGTTCACCGGAATTCCGGCCACGGTGTCTGCCGGGTAGTCCGCGATCTGGGCGAACGCAGGGAAACAGAAAAGCAGCGGGAGAGCGGAGCGCGCGAACATGCTCAGGATTATATGCCTCGCTTCGCACCCTCCGGTATAGAATTCTGGAGATGTTTGTCAGATGGTTCGTCCTGATTGCGCTTGGCCTGCCGGCGCTCGCGACCGACACCGGCATGGACGCGGCGCGCCTGGCGCGCATTCCGGTTCGGATGAAAGAGTTCGTCGATGCCGGAAAAGCCGCTGGCATCGTCACGCTTGTTGCCCGGCATGGCGCAGTCGCCAGTCTGGACGCCGTCGGGTATCAGGATCTCGAGGCGAAAACGCCGATGCGCAAAGACACGATCTTTCGCATCGCCTCGCTGACGAAGCCGATCACCTGCGCGGGGATCATGACGCTGGTCGATGACGGGCGCATCTCGGTTCTCGATCCCGTTGAGAAGTACCTGCCGGAGTTCAAAGCCCAGAAGGCGAACAAGTGCGCGGCCGGTTCCGGGTATGCGTGCGGCACGGTCACGCCGGAACGGCCCATCAACATCCTCGACCTGATGACCCACACATCGGGGCTGCCGGGCGGATTCCCCCCGAAACAGCCGCCGGCTCAGTCGCTTGCGGAACAGGTCGCTTCGGGCGGAAAACTCACCCTGCTGTTCGAGCCCGGGACTGCGTGGAATTACAGCAACGTCGGCTATGCCACGCTCGGGCGCATTATCGAGGTCGTCTCGAAAATGCCGTATGACGAATACATGGCCGAACGGATTTTCAGGCCGCTCGGCATGAAGGACACGTTCTTCTTCGTGCCCGAAGAAAAGAAATCTCGCGTGGCGGCTGTCTACACCGAGGACAACGGC
>DASZUZ010000898.1:0-4977 GCA_035547415.1 Bryobacteraceae bacterium
AGGCGAACTTTCGACTGGCAATTGTCGACTCAAAAAAAGGCCAGGTGATCTCTTCGATCCGGGTGGGCCGGATGCCCTTTGCGATTGCGTTGTCGCCGGATGCGTCCACGGCATACGTCACGAACGTCGGAGTTTTCCGGTCTCAGCCGTTACCCGGCGCAACCGCGACGGACGCGAAGCGCACCGGCCTTGCATTTCCCGCTTTTGGCTTCCCTTCCGCGGAGAGCCTCACCGGAGCGGCGAGAAGCACGGAAGCGGGACCGATAACCGTTCCTCCCCTGGGCGATCCGAACGGGCGTGAATCGAACTCAGTCTCCATCATCGACGTCCGGGATCCTTTGAAGCCGGTCATCCTCGATTGGGTCCGCACCGGTGCGCCGTTCGATTCGGCAACCGCCGGCGGCAGCGCTCCCTCGGCGATTCTGGCGGCAGGCGATCGCATCTATGTCTCGAACGCGCACGACGACTCCGTTACGGTGATTTCCGCGAAAGATCATCAGAAGATCGCCGAGATCCCGCTGCGAATTGAGGGACTGGAACCTTTGCGCGGCATCATGCCCGCCGGTCTGGCGTTCGATCCGCTCACCGGGTGGCTGCTGGTGGCCGAGGCCGGGATCAACGCCGCTGCCGTTATCGACACCAGCACAAACTCTCCGATCGGACACATCCCGGCGGGCTGGCTGCCCACCCGAATTCTGATCTCCGGCGATCGGGTGTTTATCGCGAATGCGAGAGGCCGCGGGACCGGGCCGAATCTGCGGCGGCCTCTTCTCGAGTTCGGCGAACCGCCCTTCCTTCATCGCGGCTCGGTGACGACATTCATCATGCCCGCGAAGAGCGACCTGGCGAAGCTTACCGCCACCGTGTACGCCGCGAACGGGTTCTTTCCTCAACCCGATCCGCCGAAACGCAAACCCGGCATTCAGCACGTTGTTCTCATCGTCAAGGAGAACCGCAGCTTCGACGAAGTCTTCGGCGATATCAGCCGCGCACCCCAACTCGCTCGTTTCGGCATGCACGGGATCGCCGAAGGCCGCAGAACCCGCTTCAGCGTGCAGGATGCGGCGATCACGCCCAATCATCACGCCATCGCGGAACGATGGGCATACAGCGATAACTTCTACGCCGACGCGGATGTGAGCGTCGACGGTCACCATTGGCTGACCGGGGCATATCCCGATCTCCTTACGGAGAGCGGATTACTTGCAGCTTACGGAGGGCAGCGCCAGTTCGTGCTCGATGCCGCGTCTCCCGGGCGGCTGCTGTTCGCACAGTCGAATGCGTCCGTGCACCCCGAGGAACAGCCGGAAGCGGGAACGTTGTGGCATCACCTTGAACGCCACGGCATCAGTTTTCGGAACTTCGGCGAAGGTTTCGAACTGGCCGGAAACGTCGGGGAGAAGGACGAAGAACCCACCGGCGCCCGGCTTCTGACAAATGTTCCGATGCCCGAGCCTCTTTACCGCAACACTTCGCGGGCTTATCCAGGGTTCAATATGAACATCCCGGATCAGTGCCGCGCGGACCGATTCATTGCGGAAATCGAGGAGCGCTACAGGAAGACGGGAAAGGCGCTGCCCCGCTTCATCTATATCCACCTGCCGGACGACCACATGACCAGGGCAAAACCGGAAGACGGCTATCCGTATCAGGCTTCTTACGTGGAAGACAACGATCTGGCGCTGGGACGCATTCTCGAATATCTGTCGCACTCGCCATGGTGGCGGGAGATGACCGTATTTGTAACGGAAGATGACGCCGCGGGCGGCCTCGACCATATCGATTCGCATCGGACTCTGCTTCTGGCCGCGGGTCCGTGGGTGCGCCGAGGCTATGTCAGCCACATCAACTCAAGCTTTCCGGGCCTGCTGCGAACGATTTTCGAACTGCTCGGCGCGCCTCCGCTGAACCTCATGGATGCGACGGCGGCGAGCCTCGGCGAAATATTCACGGAAGAACCGGATTTTTCAGCTTATGAGGCACTGATTCCGGACAAAAGAGTATTCGATTCCACGCGCATCCGGACAGGCCATGCCGCGCCCGTTCCGATGGAACAGCCTCAATAATCGACAATCGTATTGACGGATATGAATTCGGGTTTTATTCCTCACGGGTACTGTATGCAGTGGGATACCCCACTGATCGTCATTTACGTCATCACGGACGCGCTGGTGGCCCTCTCTTACTATTCGATTCCGGCGGCGCTCTTCTTCCTGGCATTCAAGCGCCGGCAAAGCGTTCCCTTACAGCCCCTTCTGATTCTGTTCGGCCTGTTCATCGCCTTCTGCGGAGGCGGCCATGCGATCGACATTGTTTCGCTCTGGAAGCCTGTCTACTGGCTCAAGGGACTTTGGAATATCGGAACAGCCGTGACCTCCGTGATCACAGCCATCGCCCTGGTACCCCAGGTGATGGAGTTTGTCCGGATGCCGGAGACCGCGGCTCGTCTGCGCCGCGAAAAATCAGATCTGGAGGAACAACAAAGCCTCATCCGCGCGGTGCTGGATTCAACCGACGACGGCATGGTGCTGGTGGGCGAAGACGGCTCCACGCTGCTCTATAACGCGGCCGCGCAACGCGTTCTGGGCTCCGGAATACCCAGCGTGGATTGGCCGCAACATCGGGCGCAGGATCAGGATACGGTACGGCTTCCGAACGGACGGCTGGTGGAGCGACTCACCCGCCCGGTATCCGGATACGGGCAACTTTATGTGGTTCGGGATATCACCGAGCGACGAATGCTGGAGGAACAGCGGCTGCGGCTGGAGCGTGTGATTCAGACGATGAAACAGGGATTCGCCATTGTCGCCGGTGACAGCGCCTCCATCGTTACCACCAACCCGAGTTTCGACGCGATGTACGGTGGCCGGCCGGGTGAACTGCTCGGCCGGCCCTTCGAGAGTCTGCTCACGGGCGATGAAGGCGAGCGGCGCGAAGTTCACGAACAGATCAGGCGGCAGATCTTCCGTGAAGGGTACTGGGAGGGAGAGACGGTCAACCAGAGAGGCGACGGAACCGCTTTTGTCGCGCAGTGCCGCATCAATCTGCACAGCCAGGGAGAGTCGAAACTCTTTTCCGTCATTCAGACAGACATCACTGAGCAGAAGAAGCGCGAGGAAGAGTCGCGGAAACTGGAGCAGAAAATGCTGCAGACGGCGAAACTCGAAAGCGTGGGACTGCTGGCCGGCGGCATAGCGCACGACTTCAATAACCTGCTCACCGGCATTCTCGGAAACGCAAGTCTCGCGTACGAGCAACTCTCTCCATCGAGTCCGCTCCGGGGCCGGCTGCATGACGTGATCAGCGCCAGCCAACGGGCGGCCGACCTCACCCGTCAACTACTCGCCTATGCGGGAAAGGGCCGCTTCCTCATGGAACCCGTTGAGGTAAACGGGTTAATTCGCGAGATCAGCAATCTGGTTCGAATGTCGATTCCCCGCAATGTCGATGTTGAACTGGCGCTCGGAGAAGCCGCTCAGGTCGAGGCGGACGCCGCGCAGATTCAGCAGTTGCTGATGAACCTCATCATCAATGGCGCCGAAGCGATTGGAGAAGACCGTTCCGGCCGGGTCGTCGTTTCCACTTCCGCCGAACGACTGTCGCCCGCCGGGCAAAGCGAAGCATTGACTGACCCCCTCCCGCCGGGGCGATATTCCGTCATCGAGGTGAGAGACAACGGCTGCGGCATGAGCGCTGAAACGCTGGCGCAGATCTTCGATCCCTTCTTTACAACCAAATTCACAGGGCGCGGACTTGGTCTTGCGGCCGCCATCGGAATCGCCCGGGGACATCGCGGATCGATTCAGGTGCGGAGCACACCCGGCGCAGGCAGCACCTTTCGCATTCTTCTGCCGGTGATCCATTCAACGGTCCCTCAACGTTTGCCGGAAAGGACTGAACTCTCCGGAGAGCACACCACGGGGACCGTCCTGATCATTGACGATGAGCCTTCGGTTCGTTCCACCGCGACAGCAGCGCTCGAATATCACGGTTATCGCGTGTTGAACGCCGAAAGCGGCGCGAGGGGCGTCGACATCTTCGAGGAGCGTTCCGCAGACATATCCGTCGTCCTGCTGGACCTTACGATGCCTTCGATGAGCGGCGAAGAGACGCTTCGGCTTCTGCGGAAGATCCGGCCCGGCGTGAGGGTGATTCTCTCCAGCGGATTCAACGAGACGGAAGCCATGAGGCGCTTCGCCGACATTCAGCTGGCGGGCTTTCTGCAGAAGCCATATACGTCCGGGGAACTCATCGAAAGCGTGCGTGCCGCTCTGGTCGAATCCTGACCAATTCCGGTGCGCCCGAATTCGTCGTAAAGTGGTCATCGGGAAGCGAATGTGATGAAGATTGTGGCGATTGAGCGCGAGTACGGGTCCGGCGCCGCGAACATCGGGAAAACCATAGCGGACCGGCTGGGCTGGAGATTCTGGGACCACGAGATCACCAATGAGATCGCCCGGCGGCTTCACTGCAAAGCGGAAAGCGTTCAGCAGCGCGAAGAACGCATGGATTCCATGTTTTACCGGCTCATGAAAGCGTTCATGCGGGGCAGTTTCGAGGCGGGCGTGGCGACTCCGAATCTCGAACTACTCGACGCGGAGCAACTTTCCATTCTGTTCGAAAAGGTCATCACTCAGATTGCGGAAGGCGGCAACTGCGTGATCATCGGACGGGCGGCGCCATGGTTTTTGCGCGAGCGCAAAGATACTTTCCGTGTTTTTCTCTATGCGCCCTCTGAAGAGAAGTTTCGACGTACGCTTGCCCAGGGCAAGAGCCGCGACGAAACTGAAAATCTGCTGGAAACCGTGGACCGCGACCGGGCCGCGTTCATCCGCAAATACTACAACAAGGAGTGGCCCGATCGTTACATCTATCACATGATGCTCAACGTGAATTGCGGCGATGAAATCGCCGTTGAAACCATTCTTCATTGCATGAGGATGCAGGACGCGCGCGACGCGGGCGTACCGGCCATCG
>DASZUZ010000899.1:0-9270 GCA_035547415.1 Bryobacteraceae bacterium
TTCAAGCCGACGCCCTGGGATCCGGCCACGAGAACCTCGCCGGTGCCCAGATCGACGAAGCCACCCTTCCCCGCCCCGTTCACGGTCTGGGGCCGGTAGATCTCCCACCGGAGTCCATAGTTCACGGTCAGCTTCGGGGTGACTCGCCAGGTATCCTGGCCGAAGAAGAACCAGCGGTTCTGCGTTTCCCTGGCATCGGAGGTAGAACTGACGTAGCGCTGGAAGAGCTGGACGTCGCCGAGCAGAAACGTGGCGAGTCCGGAGCCACCGCCGTTGGGTCCCTGGGTGCCGGCCGCGTTGAAGCTGAGCTGGCCCGCGCGGTGCTGGTCGCTGGGAACGCGGAGATTGTAGGCCTGACGGATGTCCGCGCCGAATTTGATGGTGTGGTTGCCTGCAATCCGGGTCCAGTTATTGACAAACTGGATCTGCTTCTCGTTCTCGTCGAGCGGGCAGTTGCACCCGTTCACGCCCAGGGCATACCCGAACTTGAACAGACTGTTGCCGTAATCGTTGATGAAGAACGCCGGCATTCCGCCGGTGTACTGATGGTCGAGGTTCAGCCCTGGTATACCGGCATCGGCGGCCGGGCTCGTGTCGAGTCCATTCGGCACGACGAACGCCTGATAGCGGAAGAAGCCGAAGCGGAAATCGGTGAACAGGTTGGGCTTCAGAACGTAATCGAATCCCGCGGCGACGCTGTGGTTGAGTGAACTGGATGAACCCGCAAAGGAACTGGTGCTGCCACTCGGGTCGTAGCCCGGTCCACCCGCCCCGCCGTAGACACCGGGCGAGGAGATCTTGAACTGTTGGAGACTGTAACGACCGAAGACGTGGAGCTTGTCCGTGGCGTACCAATCGGTGCGGGTGTTGAAGGCGTCGTCGTTGAACGCTACGGAGCCGGAACCGGCATAGTTGGGCTGGTCGGCAATCGCCTGGACGTTCGGGGCCGGGAAATATTTGAGGAGATTCAGCGTCTGCGGGGAAATCTTGCTGAACGGAATCACGTTACCCGCAAACTGCTGGCGCGTGGCAGGCGTCGAACCCGTGGAAGGATCGTAAATCGGCAGTCCGAGGCCGCTGAGATCACCCGTGCGCTCCGCGAGGGACGGCACGCGCAGGAGAACGCTGCCACCGGTGTTCCGGCGGGTTCCCTGATAGTCGCCGAAGTAGAAAAGCTTGTTCTTCTTTATGGGTCCGCCGATGGATCCGCCGAACTGATTCCACTGGGTCACCGGGATCAGGCGCCCGTTGGATCCGAAGATCGGCCGGGCCTGCGTGAAGGGATTGCGGGCGATCAGATGGTCGTTGCGAAGGAACTCAAACGCGGAACCGTGAAGCTGGTTCGTTCCGGACTTCGTTTGGGAACTGACGACCGCGGCCGCCGCGGTGCCGAACTCGGCGTCGTAGTCGGCCGTCGTGATCTTGGCTTCGGTGACGGATTCGAGCGTCGGGTTGATGACGATCCAGCCGAGAACGGCGTCATGGTTGTCGGTTCCGTCCAGCAGATGAGAGACGCCGGCGAAGCTCTGCCCGTTCACCTGCAGACGGTAGGAGCCCTGCGGGTTTTCGGGGGACGCGGCGCTGAGACTGGTGGGCCAGAGGGCGACGCCGGGCGTCATCAACTGGAAGTTGGTGAAGCGGCGGTTGAGCATCGGCAGTTCCTGCACGGCTTTCTGGTTATAAGTCGTCGACACATCGCTGCGTTCGGTTTTGAGGAGCGATGCCTCGGAGCTCACTTCCACGGTCTGGCTGACATCGCCGACGCTGAGCTTCGCGTCGACTTTGGTTTCGGCATCAACCGAAACGCTGACATTGTCCTGCTGGAACGTCTGAAAGCCACTGGCTTCCACGCGCACCTGGTACCGGCCGACAATGAGGTAGCGCTGGGTGTAGTTGCCCGAATCGTTGGTGGTGGCAACATTCGACACATCCCGATCCATGTCGCGGATGGTCACTTTGGCATTGGGCACACCGGCCCCCGACGGATCCGTTACGGTTCCGACGATGCTGCCATAGACGGCCTGAGCGGCAAGCCGCTGAGGCGCTGAAAAATTGATAACGATACCAAGAGCCGCGACAAACGCAGCTCTTCCGAGACGAAGCATGTCACCCCTCCCTGACCGATGCTGTTCTATCAGTACTGAAAGCGGAGTTCAATGATCCGGGCGGACAATAAAGTACGAAATCGACCGCGAGAGCCGGAATATGGGCCACAGATGAACGCAGATGAACACGGATAAAAACCAGTAGAAAATCCGCCGGGAGCCATGATCCGCCGCACGAAATGATTACGGGTACCACTTCGCCGGAGTGATTTGCGGCTTTGGCTCGCCGTTCTCCACGATCCGCGCGATGAGGCGTTCGCGTAATTGCGCCGCGATCTGTTTTGTGTCGTTGCGGCCGGCAAGATTTACGATTTCATTCGGATCGTTTCGCAAATCGTAAAGATGGCGCTCCACATAGTGTTCGCTCCAGGGTTGCTTCGGGTCTTTGGCATCGGGGTCGAACACGCAGTATTTCCAGTGGTCCGTGCGGATCGCCCGGCCGAGCGCTTCCTCGCGCATCTGGATGTAGACTTCGTTGCGCCAGCCATCCGTCCTGCCATGTACGAGGTTCATCAGGCTCTTTCCCTGCATCGCCTCGCCTCCCGCGACTCCGGCCGCTTCGAGCAGGGTGGGCGGGAGATCGACCGTGCTGACCAGCTGGCTCACGCTACGGCCGCCTTCGAAACCGGGCCCCCACAGCAACAACGGAATTCGCGTGGATGCGTCGTGGCAGCTTCGTTTGTACTCGGCGTTTCGCGTCCGGAAATGGCAGCCGTGATCGGTGGTCATCGCGACGATCGTGTTGTCCAGCAGTCCCTGCGTCCGGAGTTCCGCCATGACCCGGCCGAATTGCTCGTCGATGCGCGCCACGATCCCGTAATACTCCGGCAACTGCGATTTCCAGTCGCCCGGGAATGGCGCGAGATCGGGCGGGATGTAGAAGTTGTTCCTGTAACGATCGGCGTATCCCTTCGGGGCTATGAACGTATTCGTCGAGTTCTGGAAATGCGGCTCGAGGTGCGAGATAAAAAGGAAGAACGGTTTGGTCCGCTTGTGGCGCAGAAACCGGAGGGTCTGGTCGGTCAGCGCGTCGACGCGGTATTCGTCTTTGAACTCAACGGGCTCCCCCTGCGCGTCCCACAGCTTTCCTTCATAGGGAACGGACGAGTGCTCGAGCGCATTCGAGCCCACCCAGAACTGATCGTAGCCACCGCGGCGTTGCATGGGCACTTCATCGCTGCCGCCGGTGCTGAGATGCCATTTGCCGACATAGCCGGTTTCATAGCCGCGGCGCGAAAACAGCATGGGAAGCGTGGTTTCGTTGTCCTTCAGGACCAATCCGTTGCGCACGACCCCGGTCGAAGTCGGGTACTTCCCGGTTTGTATGGAACTTCGGGCAGGCGCGCAGACCGGTTGCGGCGTGAATGCGTTCTCAAAGCGCGTCCCTTCGGCTGCCAGGCGATCCAGATTGGGCGTGAGGCCCATCGGATTGCCATAGGATCCGAGACTGTCCCAACGCTGCTGGTCGGTCATGAACACGACCACGTTCGGCTGTCTGGTCCTTGTCTGCGTCTGCGCCAGCAACGATCCCGAGGCGATCGCGGCCCCGATAAAATCCCGTCTGTTCAAGTTGTCCTTCCTCCTACGCCTCGCTTGCGACGCCACCGAGACCGCTGCGGAACGGGTCGTTCTCGCCGAGATCGGTCCCGCGAATTACTCTATCCAACTCCAGGAACTCGCGAATGTCTTCGTCATCAGATTTGTATAAATCGGCAGGCGGCCCGAAGAAAGCCACCCGTCCTTTGTTCAGAAAAACGACGCGGTCCGCGACCCGGTGCATCAGATCCAGATCATGGGTGACCACGACGGAAGTCAGATGCAGTTCTTTTTTCAACCGCAGCATGAGATCCGTGAGGTGATCGCTCATAATTGGATCGACCATTGTGGTCGGCTCGTCGTAGAGGATACACTGCGGCTGCGCGGCGATCGCCCGCGCGATGGCCACCGCGCGCCGATATCCCGTGGAGAGGTCGGCCGGGTACGAGTCCCTCGCATCCCAGATGTCCACCATTTTGAGGAGGCCTTCGACGACGTTCTCTTTGTCGGCGTAGGCGTAGTCTTCGCGGCGTTCGAGCGGAAACAGCACGTTTTCGGCGACGGTCAGAGAATCGAAGAGAGCCCCCGACTGAAACACCATGGTCACCTTGCGGCGGATCCGGTTCATCTCGGCCTCATTGAATTCCGTGACGTCTTCATGCGCCACGACGATCCGGCCCTGATCGGGCTTGAGAAATCCCATGATGTGCGCGAGGGTGACCGACTTTCCGACGCCCGAGCGTCCGATGATGGCCACGGTCTGGCCCGTATCGACGTGAAAATTGGAATCGACTAAAACGGGCTTGTCGAACGTCTTGTAAACATGGCGGAATTCGATGTAGTGCGGGAACTGCTCAGCCATTCGTGTATTTACGAAACTCCTCGGGCGTATTCAGATTCGCAAACGGCCCCTCGCCGGCGACAGGCACGTAGCGTATCGCGAGCGGACGGAGCGCTTCAGTGACCTTGCGGACGCCAGTCTCCAGCGCCTTGAGAACGGTCGAATGGCAGCGGCGATGGTACACGGCGCAGAGCGGCTCCACGCGGCCATCGTCATACCGCGGAAGCGCGCAATCCCCCGCGGCGCGGAACAATTCCTCCAGAATGCTTGTGTCGAGCGCCGGCATGTCACAGGCGACGATGAGATTCCAGTCCGACTCCGCAGCCGCCAGCGCCGCTTCCATTCCGGCAAGAGGCCCCTGGCCGGGAAACGCGTCGGCTATAACGCGCAGTCCCAAGTGGGCGTACCGTTCCGGATCCCCGACGAGCGTGACCGAACCGCACAATGGCGCGATCTCGTCCGCCACCCGCAAGGCGAGTGGCCGTCCGGAGATTTCGAGCAACGCTTTGTCTGTTCCCATCCGGCTGCTGCGCCCACCTGTAAGCACCCAGCCGGCCCGGTTTCCGAACATACCCAATTTCACCCGAATGGTACCATCGTTGTTTCAGCAGTTTGGGGAGTTTCTGAACATCCTGGCTCGATTTTGTTCTATACTCGTGATGGTTATGCCTGCCATTGCGGCATCGGCCGGCCACGGTTCACGCGCTGAGAGCGTTGTCCGGGCGGACGAGAAGACCGGGCATCTGGTGCGAGCCACAGTTGCCAGGCCACGCGCCGCAGTTGCGCAACTGAACGAATCAGGCAGGTCGCTCGCGGTGGCGGATCAGGCCGATCTGCTGCAGATGATCGATCGGGTTGCGGCGGAACAGGGTGTAGAGAGTTCACTCGTACATTCGGTAATCCGCGCCGAAAGCAATTACAATGCGGAAGCCGTTTCGGCCAAAGGCGCGCAGGGAATCATGCAATTGATCCCGTCCACCGCGAAGCGATTCGGCGTTGACGACGCATTCGACCCCCAGGCGAATGTCGAGGCGGGCGTTAAATATCTGAAGTTTCTGCTCGACTACTACCACGACGACTACGTCCGGGCCATTGCCGCGTACAACGCCGGCGAAGGAGCGGTCGACAAATACAAAGGTATTCCTCCATACCGGGAAACCCTCAATTATGTTTATCAGGTCGCGAAAAATCTGAAAGCGGCGCGCGCCAAACAGAGTGCGGCGCGAACCGTGACCGCTTCCAACGCACCTGCCGAAACATACAAACGAATTGAGACGTCTGTTGGCTCTGACGGCCGGATTTATTACCGTACTCCATAGGACTTCCATGCGCGAGCGAATGCGGCGGGCAGCTTCGGTTCTGATCGTTCTACCCGCGATCGCCGCCGCAAATTCCGGCTTAATTCAGGTAACGGGGGTCCGCGCCTGGTCGCACCCGGATTCCACACGCGTCATCGTAACGACAACGGGCGAGTTCAACGTTCATTCCGAGCGAGCTTATAATCCTGATCGCCTGTTCTTCGATCTGGATCATGCGCGCCCCTGGATTGCGGGCCGGCGCTATTCGACGCAGGCGATCGGCGACAAGCTGGTGAAGCGGATCCGGATTGGAGAAAAAGCGCCGGGGAAGACGCGTATCGTTTTCGATCTGACCGGGCCGACCGTGTTTAAAGTAATGCGGCTCGACTCGCCGCATCGCCTGGTAATCGAGATTCGCGCCGGACATTCAACGCCAGCGCCGATTCCTTCGGTGACAAGATCCCTGCCGTCCCCGGTGGTCGCTGTGCCCGCCGCGCGCGAGGTCTCGTCCGTCGCGCGGTCATTCACTCCGCCACCGCCCGCCCCGTATATTCGCCCGCTGTTTCCGTCCGCCACATTTGCGTATCCACCGGCTTCGAACCTGGCGCGGCGCACTCGTTTCACGGTTTATGCCCAGAACGTGCCTTCGTTCGACCCCGTACCGCTGCGGGCACCGTGGATGCCGGATCCGGCACTGCAACTGGCGCTGCTGAAACCGCCGAGAGTTGTGCGCACGGTCGCTCCGCAGCACGTGGCATCGAGTCGAGTTGTGGCGCCCCCGAAGCCGCTGACCTATGAAGGGCCGGCACGGCCATCCGAGAATGCGGCGCGATCGCTGACTCGGGCACTCGGGCTGAAGGTGAATCGCATTGTGATCGACGCGGGACACGGCGGCCATGACGATGGCACGATCGGTCCTCACGGCGTGCTGGAAAAAGACGTCGTTCTCGATGTGGCGCTGCGTCTTTCGAAACTCGTGCAGAGCCGCATGGGAGCGGAAGTGGTGCTGACCCGTTCGGACGATACTTTCATCCCGCTGCGCGAGCGAACGGCGATCGCGAATGAGCATCGGGCGGATCTGTTCCTCTCGATCCACGCCAATTCGTCTCCGGCGCCAGCCGTGGCGGGAACGGAGACGTTTTTCCTGAATTTCACGACGTCGCCCGGAGCGCTGGACGTGGCGGCGCGGGAAAATGCCGGGTCCGATAAGACGGTGGGCGAGTTGAAGGATCTGGTGCAGTCCATCGCGCAGAACGACAAGATCGCGGAATCCGAGACGTTCGCGCAGAGCGTGCAGGGCGCGATCTTCGCGCAGTCGGCGAGATCCAACGGGGCGGCGCGGAACCGGGGGGTGAAACGGGCTCCGTTCGTCGTCCTGATCGGAGCATCAATGCCATCGGTGCTTGCGGAGATCGGATTCCTGAGCAATGCGCGGGACGAGTCGAATCTGGGAAAGGCCGAGTACCGGCAGAAGATCGCGGAAGCGCTGTATAAGGGGCTGTCGCAGTATGCTCAGTCCCTCAGCCACTTCGAAGTGGCCGCGAGCCAGTCTGGCAAAGCGGCGATGAACTGAGCGGAACATGGCTCTTGTTTACGGATGTCTCAAGGGTAAGGTCGTTTCGGCTCCGACGCTGAAGCCGAGCCGCCACAAGAACGAAATTCAATATCACGTTCATGCGACGGTGGAAGTCCCTTCGAGCGGTAGCAAGACCGAGCGATGGGATTGCGCGATCAACGTAGGGACGTCCGACGCGGATGACCTGGTGCGGTACAAACTGGTCTTCGATTTCCGCCATGCGGCGATCGCGACGCTGCGGGCGGCGGGGGCTGGATTTGCGGAGTTGACGGAGACGCGGAAGCTTCCCGCTCTCGATTTCCTGCGGAGCGATGTTCTTGCCGATACAGGGGCGTGGCGGGACAGCGGCGTGATGGACGGCAGCGCCGCCGTGGAGCCGGCGGCGTCACTGATGCGGTTGTTGAAGCGGGCTCGCGACAGCCGGTTCGACGTTTACATACTCGGCCGGAAATACACGGACGGCCTCGGGATTCACGACGTCCATATGAACCAGGGATCGGACGCTCCGTTTCTCAACAACGGAACGGACCAGAACGATCACAACGACATCTGGCAGGATGGCGCGGTGCTGGTTGACGTGGGGGAACCGGAGTGGGCCGGGTATTTCACGAACTTCACGCAGCAACTGGTACCCACGGATGAGCGCGGGAATCCGGCGGACGCCAGCCACGAAATGGGCGTCGCCGACGAGGGTAGTCTGGCGTAGGACGCCGGGCCGAAGCCCGGCGGCAGCGCGGCCCGAAAGGCGAAGCTATACTGCGTGGCGTCTTGTTCTTCTTAACAGTTCCTGAGCGCGTTCGATCGCTTTGGATTCGGCTTCGTCGCGTGTCGCGCCGGTAGTCCGCGCGAGCGCCGCCCCGGGAGAAACATTGTCGGCCTTGCAGTGGTAGATATCGCCCAGCTTATACGTGGTGAGGTGAACATCCCATCCGGCGAGTTCCAGTTTACGTTCGCCGTATTCTTCGACGCGCATGTTCATGCCCCCGCCTTCGCGGCGGCGCCGCGCTCCACCGGCACGCCGACCAGATTGCCCCACTCGGTCCAGGAGCCGTCGTAGTTCTTCACGTTATTGAAGCCGAGCAGATACTTCAGGACGAACCAGGTGTGGCTCGAGCGTTCGCCGATGCGGCAGTAGGCGATGGAGGGCTTCGAGCCGTCCACCCCTTCGCCACCGTAGATCTGCTTTAATTCGTCGGCGGACCGGAAGGTGCCGTCGTCATTGGCGGCGCGGCCCCAGGGGATGCTTCGCGCGCCCGGGATATGGCCGCCGCGCTGACAGGTTTCGGGCAGGCCGGGAGGCGCGAGGATCTCGCCCGTGAACTCGCCAGGACTCCGGACATCGACGAGCGCCGCCGCGCCCTGCTTCGATGCCGCCTGCACATCGGGGAGAAACGCGCGGATCGAGAAATCGGGTTCAGAAGCCGTGTAGGCGGTGGGCTTCACCGGAGGAACATCGACCGTCAGTTCCCTGCCCTCGCTCAGCCATTTTTTGCGGCCGCCGTTCATCAGGCGAACGTCTTTGTGTCCGTAGATCTTCAGTTGCCAGAAGGCCCAGGCGGCAAACCAGTTGTTGTTGTCACCGTAGATGACGACGGTGGTATCGGCGCCGATCCCCGAATCGGCCATCAACTCTTCAAACTTCGCTTTCGGAATGATGTCGCGCTGGACGGTGTCGCAAAGCTGCGCGTGCCAGTCCCACGCAATGGCGCCAGGCACGTGCCCTTCGTCATAAGCCTTCGTGTCCACGTCCACTTCGACGACACGGACGTTTGCATCGTTCACATGCTGCGCAACCCAGTCGGTCGAAACCAAGACTTCCGGGTGAGCGTAATTCGCCATAGCTACCCCTTTCCGCTAATACTATATCGGGTTTGGGGTGTTTGAGCAATCAGTGCTTCTGACGGACGCTCTGCG
>DASZUZ010000900.1:0-2392 GCA_035547415.1 Bryobacteraceae bacterium
TAGTGATCGGGCGTGGGGACCGACAGCATCGCGTCACGCCCGAGCTTCTCGTAATCGATCAACGGGGCGTGTTCGCCGCTCACGAGCAGTTCTCTCGCCCTCGTTTCAAACCGAAGCGCCCAGGGATTCGGCTGTACGGGATACCTTCCCCACGCGTACGCATGAAGATTGTGCACCAGATTGCCACTGCCTGCTATCAGAATTCCCTCTTCGCGTAATGGGGCAAGCCGGCGACCGATGTCGAAGTGAAATGACGCGGCGCGGGTTTCATCGATGCTGAGTTGAACCACGGGTATATCGGCCTCCGGGTAAACGTGGCGAAGGACCGACCACGTGCCGTGATCGAGTCCCCAATGCTCCTCGAGTTCCACCGGAAGGGGCGCAAGCAATTTCTGCACCCGGCGGGCGAGATCCGGATCGCCCGGCGCCGGGTAGCGCACCTCGTACAACTCTCGCGGAAAGCCGCCAAAATCGTGGATGGTCTTCGGCATCGTATTGACCGTGAGAGCCGATCCAGCCACGTACCAATGCGCGGAAATGCAGAGAATTCCCTTCGGCCTCGGTAAATTCGCGCCGATCGCGGCCCAAGCTTCGGTATAGCGGTTCCGCAGCAACGCGTTCATCGGATTGCCATGCCCGAAGAAGACAGCAGGCATCAGACTCGACATGACTGAATTGTCGCCGAGTCTGGCGCTATCCGCGCGCGGCCTGGTCGCTGACCAGATCCGCCATATACGAACTGCGCACGAGCGGACCGCTGAAAACCATCCGGAATCCCTGAGCAAGACCGTAATCCCGGTAACGATCGAAGACCGCAGGCGTCACGTATTCGGCGACCGGCAGATTCCGGCGCGTGGGCTGAAGATATTGTCCGATCGTGGCGACGTCAACATCCTTCTCGCGCAGATCGCGAAGGAGTTGCTCGACTTCTTCTGTCGTTTCGCCAAGACCGACCATGAAGCCGGACTTGGTCATCACTTCCGGACGATGCGCGCGCGCGAACTGCAGCACGTCAAGCGACTGGCGGTAATTCGCCTGCGGCCGCACGCGACGATACAGCCGGGGAACGGTCTCCATGTTGTGATTGAAGACGTGAGGCGCCGCATCGAGCACACGGGCGACGGCGTCGCGGTCGCCTTTGAAATCCGGCGTAAGGACTTCCACCCGCGCGTCCGGCAGAGCCGCTTTGACCTCGCGCACCGTTTCGGCGAAATGGGCTGAGCCCCCATCGGGGAGATCGTCACGGTTCACGCTGGTGATTACGATGTAGCGGAGTTTCATCGCCGCGGCCATGCGTGCGACGTTGGCGGGCTCCGATGGATCGAGACGCATGTCATGAATCCGCGGATTGCCTTTGGGGACGGAGCAGAAACCGCAACCCCGCGTGCAGAGGTTCCCGAGAATCATGAAAGTGGCGGCGCCGCGATGGAAGCATTCGTGGATGTTCGGACAGCGGGCGGACTCGCACACGGTATGCAGATTCAGCGCGCGCAGCCCCGTCTTCAGCTTATTGAGCGACTCGAAGTGCGTCGCCGGCCGGCGAGCCCATTCGGGCAGCCGGGGGCGGGGCGTCTGGATGTGAACGAGATCGCTGGTACTCAAACCCTGATCTTACCGTCCTGGCCTTTCTTTTTCCTTCGGGAGACGACGGGCTCGACCACCGCAAACTGCAGTTTCCGCTCCAGCGGATCGACGCGGTCGAGAATGACGCGGACTCTGTCGCCGATCGAGAATTCACGCCGTGTTCGCTGGCCCACGAGTTTGCGAACGTTTTCGTGGTACGTGTAGCGGTCGCCCGGAAGCGTGTCGATGGGAACAAGTCCTTCGACGAAGAGGTCCGCCAGTTCCACGAAGGCCCCATAGCGCGCCGTGCTGATGATCAATGCGTCGAATTCCTCGCCGACGCGGCTCTCCATGAACTTCGCTTTCTTCCATTCGACGAGTTCGCGCTCGGCGTCCGCCGCGCGGCGCTCCGTGGTCGAACACTCCTCGGCAATCTGCTTGAGTTCGGCTTCGTTCGAGTACGAGCGATGTTCCAGCGACGCCGCGAGAAGGCGATGTACGATCAGGTCCGGATAGCGCCGGATGGGCGAGGTGAAATGCGTGTAGTGGCTCGCGGCAAGCGCGAAGTGGCCGGTGTTCTCTTCGCTGTAGCGCGCCTGCTTGAGCGACCGAAGCATCAGATACCCCAGAATGCGCTCCTCCGGTTTCCCTTCGATCTTCGCGACCAGCCGCTGATATGCCTTCGATGAGATCGGGACAGCCCCGGGCAGGACCACGTCTTTATAAACCGCGCGGCCCTCCGCTTTGCGTTCTTTAAAGCGATGTTTCGACACGGGAATCGCGCCGACCCCGAGCGAATAGCCGAACTGGGCGGCTACTTCTTCGAAAT
>DASZUZ010000901.1:0-1769 GCA_035547415.1 Bryobacteraceae bacterium
CCGAAAAACACCGGGCTCGCCGAGCCCAGGTCGAAGTCC
Organism: Bryobacteraceae bacterium; assembly: GCA_035547415.1. Taxonomy (GTDB): domain Bacteria; phylum Acidobacteriota; class Terriglobia; order Bryobacterales; family Bryobacteraceae; genus BOG-234. The sequence continues at coordinate 40 of DASZUZ010000901.1, forward strand.
TTGCGCCGGATGTATTGCCAGTTCAGGGGCAGGAAGTAATCGAGCAGCGAAAGATCTTTCAGCGAGACCGAGATCTCCGTATCGGAGTAGTCGCCGTCGATCGGATCGAACACGCCGTCCGCCGTGCCTCCATACAAGCGCCCGTTGGTTCCCGCGATCGCGCCGCCGCGTCCCCAGATTCCCGCCGTATTCGTATTGGAGAGCAACATCTGACGGACCGTCGGATGATGCCGGTCGTGTACGTCGATCGAATAGAAACCGGAGAGCGCGCCGCCGCAGCCCTGCGTCAATACCGTGTAGACGACCCCGTTCACCAGGTTCAGGCTCCAGTTCTTCGAATACGGCGCCACGAACTGCACCGGGCCGTAGCGAATGGCTCCGCTGCCCAGATCGAGTCCATACAGGGATCCGTTTCCGCCGACGACATACAACGTGTTCGTGGACTTATCGATCACGGGCGTCGCGGTGATGCCGTTGGGGCACAGGAACGTTCCCTGATATTGCCATTGGCCCGGCTGGACGGCATACTTCAGCGTGCGATCCCAAAGCTGCTCGCCGGTTTCGGCATCGAGCGCGAAGATGGTCCCCTTGATTCCCGCGACATAGACCACACTCCGAACACCCTTGCCCGTCGAGATCCCGCTCGCGACCACGGGAGCCGTTAATGCCGACAGCATGAACGACTCGTTCTTCAGCCCCGTTTTCCACGCGAGCTTCATATTCGGAACGGTCTCGGGACTGATCTTCGCCTCTTCAAATGCCCACGAAGTACGCTGCGGGTCATGCCCATAGGTGAGCCAGTCGCCACCGAGCAGACTGGCCGGAATCACGATCCCGCACAGGATAGCTCTGAAGCCCGTCATGCCTTCATCAGACTCCGGACGTAGTCCAGATTTTTCTTCGTGTCGGCTTCGACATCGCCCGAGGGCGTCATCGTTTCGAGATTCGCGTATCCTTCGAACCCGATATCGTCGATGGCGCGCAGGATCTCCGGCATGTTGACCTTGCCCTCGCCCAGGAAACCGCCGCGGTCCTTGAAGTGGAACATGCAGATGCGATCCCTGCCGAGCATGCGGATCTCCTTCGGCACATCGTATCCGCTCGCGGTTGAGTTGCCGACGTCGTACCAGCACTTGAAGGCTTTCGAGTTCACTTTGTCGACGGCGTAGCGATTGTCTTCGCCGGAACTCGTATTCTCGAATCCGATGATGACGCCGGCGCGCTCGGCTTCCGCCGCAAGTTCCCGGAACTGACCGATGACGTAATCGAGTTCCCTGCGCTCCAGCACCTGGCACTTTCCGAAGAACACGGTCATCAGCACGGGCGCCTTCAGATTTCTGGTGATCTCGATGCCTTTCCGCACCCACATCGGCGCATTCGGATTGTCCTTCAGGCAATCCGTGTGGAGCATGTCGAGATACGTCGAATCGAGGGGGATGCCCTGATCGCGCGAAGCCGCCCGCCACGCCGCCTGTATGGCGGCATCTTCGAGCGGCAATGTCTTTCCGTCCTGCGACCGGCCCAGCGTCACCTGCACGGCGGCGAGGTTGAGCTTCTTCGCAACCGCGACGGATTCCGGCTTTCCCGCCATGCGGAAAACCGTATCCATGACGCCGATCTTCAGGCCTTTCGGGCGCGCGCCCGCGAGTGTGGCAGCGAGGGATGTACCTAGAAATAATCTGCGTGACAGCATGAGTTCGCCGCCACTATATCACCCGGGAAGAATGAAG
>DASZUZ010000902.1:0-3469 GCA_035547415.1 Bryobacteraceae bacterium
GCAGCCAACGTTGAAGTAACTGCTCACCGTCGCCTGCAGGAAGTTTTTGTCCGGACTGAGGATATTCACGCCGAGATCGGAGCCGTTAATCAGATTGTCGGCGGGACCGCGGTTGATGCGCCGTCTCGACGCGGTCGCGTGGAATGAGTTGATGGCCGTCGGGCTGATCGAATAGGTATCGCCGATGGTCAGCGACTGCACTCGTTCGTCGCTGCCCGCAGCGGTCGTCGTCAGCAGGTTTTTGCCGTCGAAAACCGGAGGATTCTGGTAATCCGTGATGAAATACCGGCCGAAGAGGCTGTGTTTCGAGTTCTGAACCCAGTCGACGCGTCCGATGCCCTGATTCTCATCGCCGGTGCTCGGAATTCCGTACGTGATCTTCCCGCACGGATCGTTCGACATGGGAACATATTTCAACAGGTTCAGTGCCTGCTGGTTGAACCGGGAAACCGGAATCTGGTTGTTCGCAAACGGAACCTTCGTGTAAGGATCGACGAGTTGCTTCGCTTTTCCGCCGGAAATGCAGCCACTTCCGTCAATGGAGCTGAAATCCCCGTTCAGTGTCGAAGGAGTCGCCACGTATGCCACCGATTGCGGCGGGTCCGTGCGCTGCCGCGTCGCCTGGAAGCCGCCGAAGAAGAACAGCTTGTCCCGGATAATCTTGTCCCCGAATGTTCCGCCGAACTGATTGCGTTTCAGCGTGTCGTGCCGCGGCGCGAACGTATTTCGCGCATTGACGTCGCCGTTCCGGAGAAATTCGAACAGCGATCCGTGCATCGTATTCGTGCCCGATTTCGTCACGGCGTTCACCACCGCTCCGGGGTGCAGACCGTAGCGCGCCGGCAGACTGCTCGTCTGGACGCTGAACTCCTGCAAAGCATCGGGGAACGGAATCGGCAGGTTCACGTTGGTTGCGTTATCATTGTGATCGCCGCCATCCAGCAGGTAATTCACCCCATTCGCCTGTCCGCCCGCCACCGAAATCGTCGTTGAACTCGCGTAGTTCTTACTGCCGGTCATTCCGCCACCCGGCGCGTTCACCGCCGCTCCCGAAAGCACGATCAACTGCGTCGGCTGCCGGCCATTCAACGGAAGATCCACAATGCGCTTTTCATCGATGACCTGCGCCACGGCGTTTTCCCGCGTCTCCACCATCGCGGCGCTTGCTGTAACTTCGATACTCTCGTTCACCGAGCCGATCTGCAGCACGGCATTGATCTCGACATTGTTGCCAACCTGCAGCAGGATGCCCGACTGCACGTACGTCTTGAATCCGGACGCCTGGACTTCCAGTTTGTATGGCCCGACCGGCAGATTCGGCAACGCGTAGCGGCCCTGATCGTCGGAAACCACGTTGCGGACCTGCTGCTTTTCTGTTTCTGTGATGGTGACCTGGGCGCCTGACACCGGCGCGCCGGAAGGGTCCGTTACCCTGCCCGCTACTTCCGCGATGGCCACTGCCTGCGCATCAAGGCGCGGCGCGCAGAAACCGGCGGACAGCGCCAGCGCGAGCAGAGCACTCGCGGCTCCGCCTCGTCCTCTGAGGAACATTCGACGTTTCTCCTTAAAAGCGAATTGTCTGGAATGGCTATAAAGCCCCCGTTAAGACTATGGCTAGAGAGTGTATCATCTCTCTCGCCGGCCTGGGATGAAGGAGGTTGAAGAAGGTCGAACGGGTCAGGCCGAATATCGGCCGTCCGCGCCGTGCCACCGCGGAGTTCGCTGCACCTGTCCGCATTCACGGCACCAGTAGACACTGCGGTAGAACAGTTTCGACAGGAACGATCGACGGCGCCGTACCATCTCGGATCGGCAATTCGGGCAGCACACGGTCCGCCGCGCCCGCCGCGTGGAGCGGCTCTCAATCGGCCGTGGAGAAGGAAACGCAGTCACGATATTCGCTGCCATAAGGCAAGAATAATTGCAAAATAATACGAATCTCAACAGGATTATTTCCGAATTCTTCGAACACGTCACGAACCGTACAATCAGCCTCCCCTCCGGAGAGACCTTCCGGCACAGTGAGGCCGTCGCTTACTTCTCCTTTTCGAGTTCCTTCAGCAGCGAGAGAAACCCCGAAATCGTCCCGAGCCCGAGAAACACATATCGTAGCCAGCCCGTGTGAAACAGCCAGTCTAGTCCGTAGCCCATCCCATAACCCACGAACGTTGAGATCGGCAGGAGCAAGGCAAGCGATGTGTACTTACCGATACCGCGCGCCGTAGATGGGTCCATAGCTGCTATTTAATGTACCCCGTTTGACATTGAGCCACGGCCGCAGGAAACTGTAGGACCGTCGGAGTCACACGCCGATATGAAGAGTGTCGTTCCGTTGTTCTGCCTTGCAGCCGCCGTCTTCTCGTCGCCTCTGCTCGCTCAATCGAGCAGCACCGCTACCCTCAGCGGAACCGTCACGGACGCATCGCAGGGCGTCATTGCCGGAGCCACTGTCCGGATCACCAATCAGGAGACACAGTTTGCCCGCCAGATCGCGACGGATGACTCGGGCTTCTACCGCTTCGACCTGCTTCCCCCCGGCATCTACGAACTCCGCGTCGAGCAAAAGGGATTCGCGCCCGCCGTCATCGCCGATCTGCCCCTTCGCGTCGGCAGCGCCGGCACGCAAAACGTCGTGCTCCAGATCGCCGGAGCCACCAACGTCCTGTCCGTTCTCGCCGAAGCGCCGCCCATCGAAACCACGCGCACCCAGCAATCCAGCGTCATCGAACAGCGCGCCATCACGGACCTGCCCATCGATCGCCGCGACTACCTCACCTTCTCCCTGCTCGCCCCCGGCGTCTCCGACTCCAAAGCCCTTGCCGACGCCAATACGTACAGAGTCAAGCAGACGCCCGACTCCGGCCTCTCCTTCTACGGCAGCAACGGCCGCGGCAACAGCATCAATGTCGATGGCGGCGAGTCGAACGACGGCGGCGGGGGCGTCCGCCCCACGGTCGGACAGGAAGCCGTTCGCGAGTTTCAGATCAATCGCTCCAACTATTCCGCCGAATACGGCGGGTCCCGGGGCGGCGTCGTCAATATCGTGACCAAAGGCGGCACGAATAACATCCATGGAAGCCTGTTCGGCTTCTTCCGCGATCAGTCGCTCGACGCCACCAACCCGTTCAATCTGGTCCTCAACCCGGATAACTCGCTCACGCGCGTCAAGCCCGATTCCACCCGGCAGCAGTTCGGAGCAACCTTCGGCGGTCCCATCGTCCGGGATAAAACCTTCTACTTCCTCGATTACGAGCAGCAGCGCCGCCGCGAATCCACCGCCGTCCCCATCCTGACCGACAACTCTGTCTTCGGTCCCACCGCGCAGCAGAAGGCCATCCTCGCTCAACTCCCCGCATCCGCCGCTGCCCAGTTAACGGCCGCGCTTTCCACTCCCGCCCCTGTCCAGCAAATGTTCAGAATCAACAGCGGCATTTTTCCTTTTCAAACCGACAATTACCAGGGCTTGCTG
>DASZUZ010000903.1:0-8192 GCA_035547415.1 Bryobacteraceae bacterium
CAATCCCACTCGGATACGTTCACGTCGACGGGGAGCACACGCAGTCCGTGGCGCTGCGCATCCTTCACGAGCACGGCGGGATGATAGAAGCCCATAGGCTGATTATTCAGCAGGGCGCATGTGAAAGCCGCGAGGTAATGACACTTGAAATATGCGCTGGCATAGGCGAGCAGCGCGAAACTCGCGGCATGGGACTCGGGGAATCCGTAGAGCGCGAATGAAGTGATGGAAGCGACGATGCGGTCCTGCGTCTGGCCCGTGATGCCGTTCTTCTCCATGCCGTCGCGCAGTTTTTCCTCGATCTGTTTCATGCGCTGTTCGGAACGTTTGAAGCCCATGGCGCGGCGCAGGTCTTCCGCTTCGCCGCCGCTGAAATTCGCCACCGTCATGGCCATCCGCAGCAATTGCTCCTGGAACAAGGGGACGCCGAGCGTTCGCGCCAGAATGGGCTCGAGCATGGGGTGCAGCGGCTCTACCGGTTCGCGTCCGGCGCGGCGGGCGAGGTACGGGTGAACCATGTCGCCGACGATCGGACCGGGGCGGATCAGGGCGACTTCGACGACAAGATCGTAGAAATGTTCCGGCTTCATCCGTGGGAGAGTGGCCTGCTGGGCGCGGCTCTCCACCTGGAACATGCCGATGGTGTCGCCTTTCTGAAGGGCCGAGTAGACTTTCTTATCGTCAGCGGGAAGCTGACCGAGATCGATCTCCTCGCGCCAGTGAGTCCGGATGAGCCTGAGGCAATCCTCGAGAACCGCCATCATGCCGAGACCGAGAAGATCCACTTTGATGAGCCCGAGATCGGCGCAATCTTCCTTGTCCCATTGCACGACGACGCGTCCGGGCATGGAGGCGGGCTCGAGCGGGACGACGCTGTCGAGACGTCCCTGGCAGATCACCATACCGCCCGAATGCTGGCCGAGATGGCGGGGCATGTCCTGCAGGGCAACCACGATGTCGAGAAACTTTCGAACTTTGAAGTTCCGCAGGTCGAGCCCGGCTTCGCGAAACTGGCGGGCCGCATTCTCGTCGGGATCTTTCCATCCCCACATGGGCGCCAGACTCGCGACCTTGTCGAGGGTGGTGACGTCGAAACCGAGCACCTTGCCCGCCTCACGCGCCGCAAGACGGCCGCGATAGGTGATCACGTTGGCGGTCATCGCGGCGCCGTGCTGTCCGTAGCGGTCGTAGACATACTGGATGGCCTGTTCGCGCTTCTCGCCGCTGGGCAGGTCGATATCAATGTCCGGCCACTCGCCGCGCTCTTCGGAGAGGACGCGTTCGAAGAGCAGGTCCATGCCGACCGGATCGACGGCCGTGATTCCGAGGGAATAGCAGACGGCGCTGTTGGCCGCGGAGCCGCGCCCCTGGCAGAGGATACCCTGCTCGCGGCAGAAGCGCACGATGTCCCACACGATGAGAAAGTAGCCGCCGAGGCCGAGCTTGTCGATGAGCCGGAGTTCGCGCTCGATCTGCTGTCGCGCGCGGTCCGTCCAGGGCTGGTAGCGACGGCGCGCGCCCTCGTCGGTGAGCTTCCACAGGTACGACGAAACGGTTTCCCCCGGAGGCAGGGGATAGTCCGGGAACTGGTAGCCGAGATCTTTCAGAGTGAAGCCGAGGCGGGAAGAAATGACGCGGGTATTCGCGATGGCTTCGGGGACATCGCTGAACAGCGTTGCCATTTCGGCGGCGCTTTTGAGGTGGCGCTCGGAGTTGCGGGCGAGCAGCCGCCCGGCCTCGGCAAGGGTTGTCTTGTGGTGCAGGCAGGTGAAGACATCGAGCACCTCGCGCTGCGATTTCGCGGCGTGGCAAACGCCGTTCGTGGCCACGAGCGGCAGACGCATGGATCGCGCGAGTTCCATGGCTGCCTGATTGCGCGATTCTTCATCGCGGTCGAAGTGACGCTGGAGTTCGATGCAGACGTTATCGCGGCCGAAGGTCCGGCAGAGCCGTTCCATGGTTTCGTGCGCCGATTTTGTCCTGAGCGACCGCGCGAGAGGGCCTTCGTCGCCACCCGTGAGACACAACAGGCCTTCGGCGAATTCGGTGAAATCGTCGGGCGTTGCGGCGGGTTCGCATCCGGGCTTCGGGTTTTTGGAGCCGGCGCGCAATTTCATGCGCGTGATCAGGCGGCAGAGGTTCTGGTAGCCCGTTCGGGACTGCGCCAGCAGGGTGTAGCGGCTTCCATCCGACGCGGTGACCTCCGCGCCGACATGGGCTTTCAGATTGTGTTTCTTCGCGGCCCCGTGAAAGCGTGCGGAACCATAGACGCCGTCCACATCGGTGAGCGCCATGGCGTCCTGTTCGTGGGTGGCAGCGATGGCGACGTACTCTTCCGGCAGAGAGGCGCCACGCAGGAAACTGAACGCGGAGCGGGCGTGCAACTCGACGTAATCGGAAGACATTGCCGGCGGGGACTGCTTCTATTGTCGCGCCACGGCGGGGCCGGCGTCCGCCGGGAGGGGCGGCGTCAGCGGATGAGGCGCGAAAGACCGAGCGTCAGAATGGCGGTGAAAACGCGGGAGAACGGTACGCGGGACTTTTTCGCTTCCGGTTCGCTCTCTTTGACGATTCGAGGTTGAAGCTCCGCCGGCGAGGGGCGCTCGATGGCCTGCTGGAGTTGATACTGGAACGGCTGCGTCCGTTCGCAGAGCTTTTCGATGGCGGCGACAAGGCGCTCGATGTTCGTGTCGGTTTCCTGCACGCGGGTGCGAAGGGCGTCAATGGAGGCGGACTGTTCGAGAAGCAGGCGTTCGAGGGACGATATCCGCTCCGAGACGCGGTCCTGAACGTTCTTTTCGATCGCCGCGAGAGCATCCCGATTTTTTGCTTCTACCTTCGTTTCGAGTTCGCTGACGCGGGACGCGATCAGCAAGGGGATCTCACCCGAAGCGTGGGCGAGCCGCTCTTCGACTTGCCCGACGGCCGCGGCGGCACGCTGTTCCGTCTCGCTCACGGCGGCGCGGAGGACGCCAAGCTCGGATTCCATGCGCGTTTCGATACGATCCAGGCGGTCCAGCACAGGCTCCAGCCGCAAAATCTCGTCCGGGGTGAGGCCGGCCGCGCGCCGAGGGGCGCGTGTGGAGCGGCGCAGGCTGACCGATGCGCAGACCCCCGCCGCGAGTCCCGCACCGGCTGCGATGGCGATTCCCTTCAGGATCTTCATAGATGCTTTCAAGTTTTCCTGAGTATAACCCGTGCTGGCAACACAGTTGCTATCAAAAGCGTGACAGTGCGGACCCGAAAGACGGGGCCGCTGTCGAAGGAGATCCAAGCAAATGCTTTATTGGGCTTTTATGTTCCTGGTTGTGGCTATTATTGCCGCGATTTTCGGGTTCGGCATCGCCGCGGCCGCCGCCGCGGGTATCGCGAAAATTCTGTTCTTCCTGTTTCTGATCGCTTTCGTGATCAGTATGGTGATGCACGTCGGCCGGCGGGTTTAGCGACGTCCGGCAATTACGCAGTCGCGGAGCTTTCCGCGGTCATCCTGCGGGAAAGAATTTCGTAAGCGGCGAACAGGGCGGCTGAGAAGAGGAAATCTCCCGCGAGGGTGCGTCCCCAGAAGGGCAGGCCCATCGCATAGTACTTCAGGAGGCCGGCGATTCCCGGCGCGTACACGGGATCATGCCGCCATGCCGCTTCCATCCAGGCGAAGGGCGTCGTCAGCAGGAAAAACTGGAGGCTGCAGAGGAAGGCAGCGCAGCCGACGCGGATCGGGGTGACCTGGCGGACAAACTGCCTGCCGATCCAGACGCTGATCAGAAAACACGCATATACAGCGATGGAAGACCACGAATAGCCGCCGACGAAGGGGTCGGTCATCGCCATGACGGCGAGGGGCAGCAGATACGCCAGCGCCCCGGAGATTCGCGAGCCCGCGAAAAGGCATGAGCCACCCAGCGGAGTTACGTTCGGCGCGTGGGGCGCCAGACGGCCCAGTGCGCTGATGAGAGTGAGGCCGATTGCCAGGGGGCGCGATTCGCTGTGATTCCGCATTTTGTTCTCTCCTATCGTAACGCCTGCGAGGCGGCGCTGTTCGGTTCCCAGAGCGTCTCCGGGATGCCGAGTCGATGACTGACCCAGCGGCTCCAGACGAAGAGGGCATCGCTGAGCCGATTCAGATAGCGAAGGATTTCCAGATCCACCGCGCCCCGCGCCGCGAGCGTAACACAAATTCGTTCGGCCCGACGGCAAACGGTCCGGCAAACGTGCAGTTCGGCGTTGATGCGGCAGCCCCCGGGAAGCACAAAGGAACGAAGCGGCGGCAACGATTCGTTCATGCGATCGATCTCGCGCTCCAGTTGAGCCGACTCCGCGCCGGTGATGCGGGCCTGCTTCGGGTGCATGTCTTCCGGGAGCGTGGCGAGGCTCGAGCCGGCATTGAACAATTCGTGCTGCACACGCAGCAGGATGGCGGCGAGATCCCCTAGCGCTGGTGTTGCGGCGGCAAACTCGCGCGCCGATTCGCGCGCGAGCCCGATGAAGCTGTTCAATTCATCCACGGTGCCGTAGGCTTCGATCCGGATGTCATCCTTTGACAGCCGTTGTCCGCCGGCAAGACTGGTGTGGCCCGTATCGCCGCGGCGGGTGTAGACGCGGTTGATGGCGAGGCGAGGCTGTTCGAAAGGTTCGCTCATCTTGTCCTCTATCGGGAACGCGCCAGGCTCCACTTCACTCCGGCCACCACATTCAGCAGAGGAGACGGGAAGCCGTAGATCTCCTCGTAGCGCTCGTTCAGGGCGTTCCGCAGGTTCGCGTAGAAAGTGACGTTGTCTTTCACGCGGAAATTGACGTTCACTCCGACGTTCTCATAGCCCGGGTTCCGGAAAAGGCCCGCCGAGGCTCCGTAGCTGGGCTCCACGTCGAGCGAGCGGCCGCGGAAATAGCCGACCAGATTCGTGTCGACCCGTTTGTAATGGAACGTCATGACGAGCGATCCCGACTGCTTCGGGCGGCGGAGCAGGGGCTGGCCGAGATAGAAGTATTTCTGGATCAATCCCGAGCCCCCGTTCAGCGCGAGCGCTTTGGTGTCCAGCCACATGTAGTTTCCGGTAACGGAAACCCAACGGGTGGGCCGGAACTGCGCCGTTGCTTCAGCGCCCTGTGCGCGCGCATTCGCGAGGTTGTCGGAATAGTATCGCGAGATGGTCGACAGCGAGCCTCCAAGGGCCACGATCATATCGCGGTAGCGGTTGTGGAACCATGTGCCGTCGACCGACAAGCGGTCATTCAGGAAGCGCTTTTCGATGCCCGCGTCGTAGCTCTCGGTCCGCTCGGGTTTGAGGGCAGGATTGTCGGTAAACGCCAGGTCGGATCCTCCGGGCGGACGGATGCCGGTTCCGTAAGAGGCATGCAGGCGGGTGGAGGCATCGACCGAATAGGCGCCGGCGATTTTCGGACTCAGATGCGTGTCGGTTCGGGCGGGAAAATCCGGCCGCGGCGGGAATCCATAGGCATCGCCCGGTACGGCTGGAGTCTGATAGATCTCCTCGCGTACGCCGACATTGATGTAGAGGCGATTCAGCGAGAACCGGTTTTCCCAATAGACTCCGCTGTTATCGCGGCGGAGCAGAAAATCGCGGCCGTTCGTGTCGGTGACGTACGTGTTCTTCATCTCCTCGCGGTTGAAGACGTAGCCGCCGGCCATTGACCAGTGGCCGGTGACGACGTATGTGGCGCGGCCTTCCGCATATCCGCGAAGATCCTTGTTGAAGCTGTCGCCGTAAGGGCTGATGTAGAGGCTGTTGTTCAGGAAGAAGCCGCCGAAGATGTCGGTGCGGAGTTTGTCGCTGACTTCGTCCTGCCAGTGAAAGGCGTAAGCCGATGTATTGTTTTTGCTCCGGCTGACGGTGTCGATTGCCTTGTACAGTCCCAGCGGATTCGAGCCGAAGGGCCCGGGTTCGCCGACATCGTTGGAGTTAAAGTTGCCGAATGCGTAGAAATTCTGCGTGCGCCACCGGTAGGAAGCGGAGAGGAACACGTTGTCGTTGCGGTAGTCGCTGTTGGGGACCGGGCCATTCGCGTTGAGACTGGAGATCGATCCGGCCAGTCCGAAATCCCGCGAGACCATGCCGGAACCACTCAGCGCCACGCGGTTCTCATCGTGCGTGCCGCCTTCGGCGAGAACGTCGAACGCGGGGCCGTCCTGCGGCGACCGCGTCACGAAGTTGACGACGCTTCCGAGCGCATACGAGCCGTACACGGCCGACTGCGGCCCGCGAGCGACGTCGATCTCCTCGATGAAGTCGGAGGGGATCTGCGCGAAATCGAAGAGGCCACCGTAATAAAAGCTGTTGATCGGGATCCCGTTCAGAAGAACGAGGTTGTATTTCGAATCGCCGCCGCGCACGAACAGGTCCGTGACCGAGCCGCGCGGACCGCCCTGTTCGAGCTGCACGCCAGGAATTTCGCGGAGGAGGTCCGCCGCCTGCGCCTCGTTGCGTTCGCGGAGATCGCGGCTGGTGATCACGCTGACGCTAGAGCCCTGTTCGCTGGCGGCGACATCGAGGGCGGATGCGGTCACCCGGACCGAATCGGTCTGCGGGGCGAGGGCGAGTTGAATCCGCGATGCGCCCATGCCCGCAATCGTGGTCTGAAAGCCGGGCGCGGTCACGCGCAACTGCACGTTTTCATATAAGGGCGAAACGTAGATATCGAATCGTCCATGATCGTCCGTGATCTGTTGGGTGATGATTCCGAGAGGAGTCGTCGCTGCGACGCGGGCTCCCGGGATGGGCCGGCCGGCCGGATCGATGACGGTGCCTTTCAATTCAGCGGCGCGCAGTTTTCCCGCGCACGCGCACACGACGACCGTGAGGAGTAGTTTCCTGGTAGACATATCGGGCAGCCCTTCGCTGCCGTCCTTTCCGCTTCCGTATTGGCTCCGTCTTTTTGTGACGGATCACGCGGGCCGGTCTCCTGACTTGCGCGTCATCAGATTCCATTCGCCTTCCCATCCCGCGAGCGGGACAGTGGCATGTGAACGGATCCTCGGCGCTTACAGTGGCGGGGCCGTGCTGGATTTTCACCAGCTTCCCAGTACTGCGCCTGCGTGCTACGAAAGCATTCTCAGCGTAGCAGATGGAAGGGACCGCGAGCCACGTAAAGAACCTCACACTGGACCCTGAAAGCAGATTCGTAAGCTCCCGCACGTTCGATAAAATCAGGAGCAATCGACATAGACTTATGTCCGATATACAGGGAAAAACAATTCTTGTCGTCGATGACGAGCCGGAAATCCGAAAACTGGTCACTGCCATGTTGACCAGAAATGGTTACCGAATTCTTACCGCCGATACCGGCGAAAACGCGGTGCGGCTTTTCAGGAATAATCCGGGGATAGAACTGTTGCTGACGGATGTGGTTGCGCCGGGCATGAGCGGTCCCATGATCGCGGATGAGATTGCGGCGATGAAACCGGATATCAAGGTCCTATTTATGTCCGGGTACGACAGTACGCAAGTGGTCCAGCGATACGTGGTGGAGAAGGGATATTCTCTGCTGGTCAAGCCATTCACGATGGAAGAGCTGGAACAGAAGGTACGCGATGTGCTTGGCAAGGCCGATCTGACGCGCGCGGCGGGGTAATCGCGAACGCCAGGTTACTCTGGCAGCAGAAGCGGCGCTGCCGTTTCCCGCCAATGCTGCGCCCCCACGTCATCCGGATCACATGGCCAGTCCTGCTGCTGGCCGGATGTTCCACCGGTCCGCCGCGCGACCCCGTTATCGGGGAAGCGTACGCCGGACCGGCCACTCTGAATCTCCGTAAAGAAATCGATCCGAAGGCTCCGCCGGTCGCCGTTGCCCATCACGGCGACCGGCTCGACATCATCGCGCAGCGCCGGCGGTGGTACCGGGTGCGAACGGCGAGCGGCGCCGAGGGCTGGACCGACGACCGGCAGTTGCTCGATACCGGGCAGATGAACCGGTTGCGGACATTGCGGAACGAGACGGCGGGGCTGCCGTCCCAGGGCGCGGCGACGACTTTCGATACGCTCAACGTTCACACGGAGCCGAACCGGCAATCCGCCAGTTTCCTGCAGGTGAAAGAAGGCGAGAAATTCGACGTGATCGCGCACCGGGTGGCCGCGCGCGCGCCGCTGCCGAAGCGCCAACTGATTCCGCCGAAGCCGAAACCCGCGAAGAAGGCGAAAGGGAAAACGAAGAAAACGTCGGGTCCGCCGCCACCGCCG
>DASZUZ010000904.1:0-4040 GCA_035547415.1 Bryobacteraceae bacterium
GAGCCGCTGATCTTGCCGCTGTAACGCCCGGAATCGCGGAACGCGCGCCTCAAGCCGGCGGCCAGCAACACGCCACCAGCCAGGAATAGTAAATAGTTTGCCCAGGGGATATCGCGAGTCGCCGGGAACACAGCAAAAAACGGCACGTAGCTCACGAGCGCGATAAGAACGATCGCGAATCCGGCCCAGTTGAAGAAATTCCGGCGACGCTTCAAGTCGCGAACCTCACCACCAGCATAGTCCGATCGAGCAATATCTGCCGGGGCGGCAATGCGCGTAAGCAGCAAGTCGTCACCCCGTACACCGAAAATTGAGGTACCTCGGACTCAGTGCCGCGCTGCCTGCGCGAGTCGTCGGATCAATCATCGACCTCCCGTACTGAGGTTTACCTGGAACAAGTCCACGCCGCGTGAAGAATCGATACCGTAATCCCCCGGTTCCCGCAATGCAATGCCATTCTGCCCCCATCGGAGCATCGGGCCGTGATTCTGAGACGTTTGCGCGGGAATCGGTAACGACCAATACCGTGTGCCGCCCTGAATGCTGTTAAGACTCAGTTGCGGTGGCCCGGTAACAATCGCGTGACCCGGCGGTGGCGCTCCGCCAAGAATCAGTGCCAGACCCACATCTGTCAGCGGCAGTATGAGACCCTGGTTGTCGAACGTTCCGACGACCGCCGGAATCGCCGGATCGATAATCCCGCCCCATCCGTCGTAGATCAACCCGTTCGCATAAACCGGATCGCCGTCGGCTCCAGGAAACCCGTGCGACGCGCCCGCAACCGAAACACCCGCTGGCGTCACCGCCAGTGCGAATAAATCGCCGCTGCCGTCACTGGCATACATCGTCCCGGCATTCGGCCCGCCAATCAGAGAACCCGGGCTGAAGTTCTGAATGACATTGGGACGCATCTGCGCTTCGTCATAAACCGAAACAGTCGTGCCAGCCACAACCATGAGCGAGGTGCTCGCGCCCGGAAGAACCCGAATCGCCGACGCTGTGCTCCCTGCGCCGCTGGAATTCGACCCCACGTTGATTGAAAGATCGTTCGTCCACGACGTCAGATCGATTCTCTGCACGTAATTTCCGGCGGCGGCGTAAAGATATCGATCGTCGTCTGAAATCGCCAGCCTGGTTGGCTCCGCGGCCAGTGGAATGACTTTCTCGATTCGCTGGGTCAGCGGATTCAACGCCGCGATTGAAGATCCCTGTGGCTTCTGTGCCGCCGCGACCGCTACGTAAACCCGGTTTCGCGACGCATCGTACACAATGTCGTGATTCAGTACCGGCACATACACGATCACCGGCGCGGATTGCGTGATCTGCGTCGTATGTCCCGCATCCCATACGGTGACCGACCCGATCTCCGCTGCCTCCAGACTTGCCGACGAAATCACGGCCTGCAGTCGCATCGAATCGAAGAAGATTGTGGGCATCGGGATGCCGTTCCAGTTGACCACCATCCCTTTGTTGAAGCCCGTTCCCACGACGGTGATTTTCGTCGAACTGCTATCCGCCGCGATATGTGTTGGCGAAACCGTGATCGACGATTTCGATAGATCGTCCGTACTCCCCTGCAACGGTCCCGGCGCGGTTACGGTATCGTTCACCGCGATCGTCACGCCGTCCGGACTGCCGAAGTTCCCCACGCTCCACTTCACCGGTACATGGTGGCTGTACGTAATTCCGTCCGGAATGACTGCGTTGATTTGAATCACTCCCGATACCAGGCTCGGCGCGTCGCCCGAGTACAAGACCTGCGCGGGTGCGCCTCCGATCGTGACCGTGATCGGTAGGTTCGGAGCGGAAGGCGATGAACTCGTGATCGTGCCATCGGCAGGGGGCGAATTGACCAGCCCGGCGCCCGTGCCGTACAGAACAATCACGTCGCCGGGATTCGCCGGATTCGCCGGCGAATTCACGCTCAGATTCGCATTCAGGGCCGCCGCCTGGTCCGTCCCCGAACCATTGGCCGTGAAGATGGCGGGAACCGCCTCCACCACCGGAACTGTCACTGTCGACGATTTCCCTGCACCCTGCACGGTAATCGTCGTCGAGCCCTGTCCCGCGACTTCATAGGGAACGATCGCGTTCACCTGTGTGCTGCCCGCGTAGACGAGCGGCGCCGGATGCCCATCGAACGTTACCGACGTTGTTCCAATCGTCGTCGGAAACTGTCCGTTGTGAACAACCGCGTTCCCGCTGGAGCCGAAATTGAATCCGAAGAGCGTCACCAGCTCACCCGGCGCGACTCCGTTCGCCGCGTAACTGGCGGAGTTCGTTACCCCCGCGGGCGTCACGTACGGCGTCGACACCAGCGAGAACAACGCGACCAGTTGTTGCGGACCCGAGCCTGCGATGATCGTTCTCGGATTGTCTGTCGAACCATCGCTCCATTTGCTGAAACTCCAGGTCTGAAAGGTGGACCTGGCTACCTGAGGAGACGGCCACGTGATCGTGACAGGCGACCCCGGAACCGCATACGTTGTTCCGCTGCCCGTCCCGCAGGGGAGCAATGGCAGGGCGTTCGTAAGCGTGCAGGTGAGCCCTGAAACTCCCGCTCCGACCGTGAAAAAAACAGTATTCAGCGCATCCGAGCCAGTGCTGTAATTGTTATCCTGACTCACGTCCGACGTCAGGGTGGAGACGGTTGCGTTCGCCACTGCCGGCGCCTGCGGCGAGGTGGGCGTGTTTACGACGAGTTCCACCGTCGCGGAGCCGCCTGCGGGAATCGAATCGAACGTCGCTCTCGGATGGCCGGTGTCGGTTCCGCAGACTCCCGATCCGCTGACCCGGCACGATGCGGACACTCCGACATCGAGAGTTGCGTTGAACACCACCGCCTTTGCATCCGCCGTCCCGTTGTTCTGTATCGTGAACGTAAGCGGCGCCGCAAATCCCGGCAGGAAGGGTGAACTGGGTGTAACGCTCATCGATAAGTCCGTCTGGTCGGGATTCGCATCCATCTTCAGCAACAAGGCATTCGGCGGTACGCGGCTCGACTGCACAAGATCAGGCGCCTGAATGCTGGCAACGGATGTTGCGACGTAAGCAGCGCCGGTCGGGTCCACGGCAACCCCGAACCCGGTGGGGATGGGGGAAACCACGCTCGGTGCGGGTGTCGCAATCGTCGAGTGATAGAGGAGCCTGCTTCCCGACGGATCGATCTTCGAGAGGGTCAGTCCGGTTGAGTTGGTGCCTGCCGCATAAACGTTTCCGGCTCCATCCAGGGTGAGAGCGTTCACCGCATTGTTTGGAACCAGTGCGGTGAATAGGGCCTTGCTGCCGCTGGGATCGAGCTTCAGCACATACCCGCTCGAGCTCAGCGGGCTGGATAACCCGAGCGCGTTTCCGGACAATCCGGGTGCCTTTGCGGAGGAGGAGGTCTGACCGCCCACGTAAGCCGCGCCTGACGCATCGACATAAAGTGACGTCAGCGTGTCCACATATTGACCCGAGACATAAGTGCTGTAGATTGGAGCGCTGCCATCGGGCTTCATCCGCACCACGAATCCGCGGCTTCCGGCGTTCGTGGGCGTTGGCTGAAGCGAACCGCGCGTTGTCACCAGCCCCCCGCCGGAACTCGTACCGGCGAGATAAATGCTGCCATCCGGGCCGAGGGCAATATCGGCCAGCCCGCCGGAATAGCCGCTGGCGGGTACCTGAAAGTTCAGCAGGTGTGTCTTGCCTGTCGGATCGACCTTCGCGACGCTGACTGTTCCGCTCGCCAGCCACAGCGCGACGTAAGCAGCTCCGCTGCTATCGATCGCCAGACCGACGGGTCCCGCGGAGGCTATGTTCGGCAACAGCTGCGTTCCGTAGACGAGATGATCTCCGCCGGGAGAGAGCTTGTAAAGCCCCACGTTGCCCGCCGCGCTGATCGGCGTCCCGGTGCCCGGCAGCATCCCGCCAGGCACGACTGCGAGATAGACGTTACCGGCGCTGTCCGCGCGCATTGCGATCGGCCGCTCCGCCGTAGGCTCCGCTGTTCCCAGATACGTGGAATAAATGACCGTGCTGCCATCCGGCGAAAGCTTGCG
>DASZUZ010000905.1:0-9082 GCA_035547415.1 Bryobacteraceae bacterium
ATTGGAACGAGGCTGCGGAACTCGCGCGTCAGCATGGCGATCCCACGGTGGAGGCCTTCGCACTCCGCGGACTGGGAGATACCTGGCTCGATCAGGCGGATACAGCGCGCGCCGAACCGCTCCTGAAACGCGCATTGAGCGTGCTCGAACGCTCTCCTTCCGTGACCCCGGAGCGACTGGCCATCGCGATCGATTCGCTGGCGGCGTTATATCGGGCCGAGAACAAGCTTCAGTTGGCTGAGCAACTGTGGATGCGGGAACTGACGATAGACAGAACTGTCGTTGGCGAGGACCATCCACAAACGGCCATCGTCAAAGGCAGGCTCGCCGACGCATTATCCGTGATGGGCGATTACGACAGCGCAAAGCACTACGCCGCCGAGGCTGTGGATTCGATGAAATCTCATTTCGGCGATGACTCGATGGCCACAGGTTCCGCGCTGGTCAACGCCGGCTTTGTGGAAGAGCGCGCCAACCATATCGAAGCGGCGTCGCGAATGTACGAGAAGGCATATCGCATCCTCCGCTCCGGAGGCGCGGACGCGGAATTTCTTTCTTTCATCGCGGCGCGACGCTACTCGTTCGTTCTTACCCGGCTTCACAGGGGACGTGAAGCGAAAGAGATCGCCGCGCAGGCAAAAGCGCTCAAAGTTGCAGCCGCTTTTCACGACAAATAGACATCCCACACCAGATGCGTTTCGCAACGGGAAATGAACCGCCGCGTCAATCTCGACCGGGCAGCGGTCCGAGACCAACCTGCGCTGGGGAAGAGAAACCCCTGACGAGCTTCCGCGGAAGATGAAATGACACAATTGGGATAAATGCCCAGCTTCCAGGTGTCGACGCCGCAGCGTTCTTACGCGGCCGTCGTCGAGAGAGGCGCGATCGCGCGCCTGCCCGTATTTCTTTCGCCCACTGTCGGGAAAAAGCCCGGCAGAGTATTTGTTGTCACCACGCGCGACGTCTGGGACCTCCACGGAACTCGCCTGCGGGAATCCTTGGGGAATCTCTCTTTCGAGACGCTCTTTTTTGCAGGAAGCGAAGAGAACAAGCGCATCTCGCATGTAGAGCAACTCGCCGAAGAGATGGTCGAAAGAGGCGCGGATCGCTCGAGCATTGTGGTTGCGTTCGGGGGCGGCATCGTCAACGACCTCGGCGGATTCCTGGCCGCTATCTTCATGCGCGGCATTCCGGTCGTGCAGATCCCCACTACTCTGCTCGCCCAGGTGGATGCCGCTGTTGGCGGAAAGACGGGCGCGAATCTGGTTGCCGGCAAGAATCTGATCGGGGCTTTTCACCAGCCTCTCGCCGTACTGATCGACCCCGGAGTACTCGGAACGCTGCCGGACCGCGAATTTCGAGCGGGACTGTACGAGATCGTCAAAACAGGCATCATTGCCAGCGAGCCGTTATTCCGATTACTCGAATCCCGGCGGGATGAAGTGCTTCAGCAGAATCCTCACGCGCTCGATCACGTCATCGCGGAGTCGGTACGGATCAAGGCGGAAGTCGTCTCGTCGGACGAGCGCGAAACGGGCCTGCGAAAGATCCTGAACTTTGGACACACCTTCGGACATGCCCTCGAAGCGGAAACTCGTTACACGCAATTTCTACACGGTGAGGCAGTTTCGTGGGGTATGCGCGCCGCGACTCACCTTGCGCGCGATCTCGGCATGCTGGCAGACGAGGATGCGAACGCGATCCTGCGGGTCCTCGGTGCATACGGCCCGATTCCCCGAGTAAAGGGTCTTACAGTCGACGCGATCCAAAACCGGCTGGTGAAGGACAAGAAAACCATTCAGTCGCAGATTCATTTCGTCCTGCCGGTCCGCATCGGCCAGGTTGTCGTGCGCGCTGACGTGCCGCCCGCGCCGGTCTCGAAAGCAATCGCGCAGGCGCTTACGGATTGCCAATGACCGTCTCAGGGACGACGCCGGAGGGCGCGCGATCGGAGCAGGAGGCATCCCGCTGGGTACGGTCAATGTTCGGCCGCGTAGCGCCTCGCTACGATCTTGCGAATCATCTGCTTTCGGCCAACATCGATCGCTACTGGCGTTCGCACACAGTTCGGAAGATTCTCGATATTCTGCAGCGGCGGGACTCCCGAGTGATGGACCTCGCGTGCGGCACCGGCGACCTGCTGATGGCGCTGGAACGCGCGGCCGGCCGCAAACTGATCGGAAGCGATTTCTGCCATCCCATGCTCGAGGGCGCTCGCGCGAAACTGGAACACGCAGCGCTCCGGTCCTCGCTCGTCGAAGCCGATGCGTTGATGCTGCCGATGCGGGATGCCAGCCTGGATCTGATTACGATCGCGTTTGGGTTCCGCAATCTGGCGAACTATCGCGCAGGGCTGATCGAGATGCGTCGCGTTTTGCGCCCCGGCGGAGCCCTCGCGATTCTCGAGTTCAGTCAGCCTCCCAACAAGACGTTTGCGGCGCTCTACAACTGGTATTCGCGGCGAGTTCTGCCGTTGATTGGCGGAGCCCTCTCCGGAGCGCCCGAAGCTTACAAATATCTGCCGGAATCGGTGCGTAAGTTTCCCGATGCGGAAAACCTCGCGTCCATGATGCGCGAAACCGGATTCGCCACCGTCGATTGGGAATATCTGACCTTTGGAATTGTCGCCCTCCACATCGGACGCGTGCGATAGAATCCGCTCTTGCCTCAGCCGCCCCGAACCGCGCCCGTCGTGCTCGCGGGGTTTTGCGCATTCCTGAATCTGTACGCGACGCAGCCAATCCTGCCGCTGCTCGAAACCATTTTCCGCGCGAGTCACCTTCAGGTCAGTCTGACAATCACGGCCGCCACGTGCGGCGTGGCGCTGGCCGCTCCCTTCATCGGCCAGATCGCGGACCGCGTCGGCAGGAAGCGGGTCATTGTTGTGTCGGCCGCCATCGCCGGACTGACGACCCTTCTGGCCGCGACCGCCACGACTCTTAACTGGCTCGTATTCTGGCGTTTCCTGCAGGGCATTGTCACACCCGGAGTGTTCGCGGTCACGGTCGCGTACATCAATGACGAATGGCCTCCGGAGCGAGCCGCATCGGGAGTCGGAGCCTATGTCAGCGGAACGATCCTCGGCGGTTTCAGCGGCCGCGTACTGGCGGGATTCATCGCTGAACGCCTGGAGTGGCAATGGGTATTCATCGCATTGGGCAGCCTCGGCCTTGTCATCGCCGCGGTCCTCGCGTTTGGCCTGCCTGCCGAAAGCAGGTTCAGAGAACACCCCTCGGGCGCGCGGTTCTTCGAAACGGCCATAAGCCACCTTCGGAATCGCCGGCTGCTGGCCACGTATCTCGGGGCTCTGTGCGTCCTTTTCACTCAAGTTGCGCTGTTCACGTACGTGACGTTCTATCTGGCCGGACCGCCCTTCCGGCTCAGCCCCCTGTTGCTGGGATTGATCTTCTGCGTGTACCTGGTGGGCGCCGCGGTCACGCCATTCGCGGGACGAGCCATCGATCGTTTCGGACACAGAGTGGCCATGCAGGCTGCTTGCGTGCTCGGCGCCGCGGGCGCCGCGTTGTCTCTGGTGCCGCAGCTTCCGGTGATCATTATGGGACTGGCTTTGTGCTCCAGCGGCGTGTTCATCGCCAATGCCGCCGCGACGAGTTATATCGGCAGAGTTGCGGGCCACGGACGCGCCCTGGCGGTCGGAATCTACGTCACGTTCTATTACGTAGGCGGCAGCCTGGGCTCGTCGGGTCCCGGATGGTTGTGGGCAGCTTACGGCTGGCCGGGTTGCGTGGGATTGATCATCGGAGTACAGACACTGCTCGCCGCCGTCGCCTGGTTCGGCTGGGAATCCCGGCGCCTGTCTGTGGCGCCGGGTCCGTCTTCATACACAGGCCAGTCAATTGGTCGGCTTCCCGGTCAGAGTCGTCGTGGCGAGCATTCCACCCAGCCCCATGGTCTCGACCGCCGATGACGGAACAACCACCATCGCGGCCCTTCCCTGATCGCCTCTTGCACCATGTTCATCGCGCGAAAGTGCGGATGGCGGCTGAACGGTAAACTAAGAAACACCGGATGCCCGCTCCCGAATCAGCTTCCGCTTCGGATTCCTCCAAAGACGCGCTCTCGAAGCGCGGCATGCGTCTCACGCGCCAGCGGCAGATCCTGCTCGATCTGATCGACAAAACCGGTCAGCACCTCGACGCGGAAAGCCTGTTTCACATGGCGAAGGAGAAAGATCCGAAGCTCAACCGCGTGACGGTCTATCGCACGCTCAAACTGCTGAAGGAAGGCGGCCTGGTCGACGAACTCGACCTCATGCACCAGGCGGGCGAGCAGCATTACTACGAAACGCGGCGGAAACAGGAACACGCGCACGTCATTTGCCTTGGCTGCGGCAAGGTTGAAGAATTTTTTGGCGAACCGCTGCAGCGGCTGCGGCGCCAGATCGAAACCCATTTCGGATTCCACATCGTGCTGGCCCGGACGGAAGTCGGCGGATACTGCTCACATTGTCAGGCGATGCGGGAGCGTGAAGTGAAAGAGGCTGCGGCGGCAGAGCCTCGACACACACCGGTAAAAGCCCGCCGCGGCGCGTAATGTCGCCTGCCCCGGAACCGGAAGCGACGCTGGTCGTCGTCGATCCAAACGGCCGCAAAGCGCGCGTCCCCATTCATCCTTTTCCATTCCGGATCGGTCGCTCGCCGGATAACCATCTCGTCCTTCGCGACAGCCGCATTTCGCGCAATCACGCGCAGATCTCGCTCGAAGACGGCCAGTGCGTTCTGGAGGATCCCGGCAGCCGGCATGGCGTCTGGGTGAACGGCGAGCGTGTGAATAAATCGCGCGTACTGCACGGGGCCGAGCGCATCGAATTCGGAGTCCCCGACGGCTATCAGCTTCACTTTTCCCGTACCGGCGAGGAAATCCATAAGCTCCTCGAAAAACCGCTGGCCGGTGAGACAGGCCGGACGGGCACGGCGAACCTCGAGAAACTGCGGGCCGTGCTCGAAGTCGCCCGATCGCTGCAGAGTTCGTTCTCGACGGATGACGTTCTGAACACCGTCGTTGACGCAACGCTGGCCGTGACCGGAGCCGAGCGAGGCTTTCTGCTGCTTTTCGACGAGCACCATGAGTTGCAGGTCCGCAGCGCCCGGGCGCGCGGAGGAACAGACCTTCCGCCGGACGAACTGCGCGTGCCGCGACGCCTCATCCAGCGCGCTCTTGAAAGCCGGCGCGATCTGTTCAGCATGTCGTTCGATCCGATGGCGCTCGACGAACGCTCGCCCGGCAATACCATTGCGGATCTCGAACTGCGCAGCGTGGCCTGCGTCCCGCTGGTTCGCGTGAATCTCAGCGGTGGCGCGAAGACGCAGTTGATCAGCTCCGGACGATCCAACGCAGGCGTCCTGTACATGGATTCGCGCCTGAACGTCGTCGATCTCGCCGGCGGCAACCGCGAGCTGTTGCAGACGCTGGCGATTGAAGCGTCCACGGTGCTGGAAAACGCGAGGCTTCTCGAAGAGGAGCGGGCCAAGCAACGGATCGAAGAGGAACTGAGCGTCGCCCGCCGCATTCAGCAAAGTCTTCTCCCGAAGCACTTGCCCGACACGGGATGGTTCCGGGTGTGCGGGTCGAGTCTGGCTTCGCACGAGGTCGGAGGCGACTACTTCGACGTGATCGCCGTCGGCCCCGACCTCTGGTCGATGGTCGTCGCGGACGTCGCCGGAAAGGGCGTCAGTTCGGCCCTGCTGGCGAGTTTCCTGCAGGGTGCGTTCCTGAGCGTGGCCGCCGGGACGAGTATTCCGGACGTGCTGACGCGGATCAATACATTTCTGGCCGAGCGCTCCGACCACGGCAAGTACGCAACGATTTTTTACGGAATGCTCGACTCCGCGGGACGACTGACGTACGCCAACGCCGGCCACTGCGCGCCGCTGCTGGTACGCGGCGAGGGCGCAATCGAAAGCCTGGCAACGACTTCCATGCCGGTGGGAATGCTCCCCGGGGCTGTCTTCGGGGTGGAATCGCGGCAATTGGCGCCGAAAGACAGGCTTGTCCTCTACAGCGATGGCGTCACCGAAGCGCAGAATCCGGCGGGTGAATTTTTCGGCCGCACCCGGCTCCGCGAGGCCATTGCGCGAGCTGGCGGCCTCGATTGCTCCGGAATGCACGAAGCGATCGTGCAGTCCCTCCGTGACTTTACCGGCGGCGCGGAACAGTCGGACGACGTCACCCTCGTTGTCGTCTCCTACGGCGACTGATTTTTTGTAACCTGTCCGCGGATCCGCAGTTTGCCCGTATTGAGAACGCGCAAGTGAATCAGACCGATCACGAATTGATGGCTGCCGTTGCGCGAGGAAATCTGGCGAGTATGAGCGAAATTTACCAGCGCCGCCATCGAACTCTTTTCCGCTTCTTTTTCCGCCTGACAGGCAGGCAGACCACGGCGGAGGATCTGGTTCACGAGGTATTTCTGCGCATGATCCGTTATCGCCACACTTATCAGTCGGGAGAAGGATTTGAAGCGTGGATGTACCGCATCGCACGCAATGCATTCGCGGACCAGGCGAAAAAGCATCGTCTCGAGACACCTGCCGCGGATGGACAGTTCGAAGTCGTCGACAACGGTCATCCCACGCCCTTCGAAAGCCTCGCAAAACAGCAGGAACTCGCGCTTCTCTATCGGGCCATGCGGGAACTGCCGGACGACAAACGCGAACTGATCGTCCTCAGCAGATTTCAGGGTTTGTCATACGAGCAGATCGGCCAGATCGTGGGGTGTGAGACCGGCACGG
The DNA here is from genome assembly GCA_035547415.1 of Bryobacteraceae bacterium. Taxonomy (GTDB): domain Bacteria; phylum Acidobacteriota; class Terriglobia; order Bryobacterales; family Bryobacteraceae; genus BOG-234. Next base: position 6,753 of record DASZUZ010000905.1, read on the forward strand.
TGAAGGTGCGGGTGTTTCGCGCCATGAAGGAAATCGGCAGGATTTACACGGAGTTGCAGAAGGAGAAGGCATCATGATGTGCGGGCACGCGAAGGAACTCATCGCCGCGTCCTGGCTGGGAGAACTCGACCTGGCGGCCGAGTCGAAGCTGAAGCAGCACGTCGCGGGTTGTCCGGAGTGCAGTGCGGAAATGACGCAGCTCGGCGCTGTGTGGGAGCGGCTCGCGGACCTGCCCGCGCCCGAGCCCAGCCACGCTCTCACTGTGCGGTGGCAGTCCACTCTGGAATCCCTGTCGCATACGCGACGACAGAATTCGTGGAAGTTTTCACTGGCTGCTCTCTGGCCGGAGCGGCCGGTGTGGCAGGCGACGATCGCGGCTGCGTGCCTTGTCGTCGGTCTTGCCGTTGGGTCGCTCGGCCGGCGGAACGAAGCAGATCATGGCGAGATCGCGAGACTGCGTGACGAGGTGGCCAACACGAAACAGATGGTCGCGTTGTCGTTGCTCCAGCAGCAGTCGGCCACGGAACGGCTCCGGGGTGTCGATTACACGGCTCGGATGCCGGCGATGGAACCAGGCGTAATTTCCGCGTTGATTCAGGCCGTCAATCATGATCCGAACGTCAACGTGCGTCTGGCCGCGGTGGACGCACTGGGCAGAGTCTCGGGAGACGCCCGCGTGCGCCAGTCGCTGGCGCAGTCCCTGACCTCGCAGGAATCGCCCATGATGCAGGCTGCGCTGATCGACTATGTGGTGGACGCCCGGGACCGGCACGCGCTGGACGCGCTGAAGGAACTGGCCGAACGACCGGATCTGAACCCGCTCGTCCGCCAGCGGGCCGATACCGCGATGCGGCAATTGACGCAATATAAGTAGCGTTCATTTTTTTCGGGAGAAGTTATGAAACTCGGAATTTCCATCGCGACAGGTGTGTTCGCGATCGCCGTTCTGTCGCAGGCGGCCTCGCGCCGGGATTACAAAGTCGAGGAACGAGAACCCTTCCACCACACGTTCGCGAATGACAACTCGCTCGACGTGGACAACGTGAATGGGTCCATCACCGTCATCGGCGACGATGGCAACACGATCCGCGCGGATGGCGAGAAGATTATCCGCGCGTTTGACCAGCAGGAAGCGCAGAGGGCGAAGCGCGAGGTTGTGGTCGATGCGAACGAGAAAGATGGCGTGGCGCAACTTTACGTGAACGGCCCGTTCCGCAATCGCAATGATCACGGCGGCGAGGACCACGGATTTCATGAGCATCGCGAGCGTGAGTACGAGGTGACATACAACTTCACAATCCGCGTGCCGCGCGCCACAATCCTCCGCCTCCATACCGTCAACGGCGACGTGAAGACAGAGGAAACCTCGGGCAGGTTTGACGCGCACAGCATCAACGGCAAAATCAACATGACGAACATCGCCGGCTCGGGTACCGCCGATACCCTGAACGGTTCCACCGTCATCACGTTTCGGGAAAATCCGAAGGCCGAGAGTTTCTTTAAGTCGTTCAACGGTCAGGTGGATGTGGGATTCCAGCCCGGGCTCTCGGCGGACATGCGCCTGAAGACTTTCAACGGCTCGGCCTGGACGGATTTCGATTCCACCGCGATTGCGGCGACGGCGGAACCGGGAGAAAAGAAAGACGGGAAGTTCGTCTATCGGTCGAACCGGTTGAGCAGCGTGCGAGTGGGCTCAGGCGGCCCCGAACTGAAGTTCGAGACGTTCAACGGCAATATACGGATTCGAAAGTTATCACGTTAAGAAGAGGAACAAAAAATGTATTTGTACCGAGTCAGTTCGGTTGTATTGATGTCCGTCGCCTTCGCTGCCGCGCAGGATAAAGTGACCGTGCCGCTTTCGAATCCATCGCAGCCCGCCACGGTAAAAGTAAGTCTGATCTCCGGCAGCATCACGGTGACAGGTGGTGCGAGCGGGCAGGTCATCGTAGAATCCGGCGGCGCCGCGCGCGAAAATCGTACGCCCCGCGATGTCCCCCAGGGCATGCACAGGATCGACACCGGCAGAGCCGCCCTGGATATCGTGGAAGACCATAACACGGTGACGATTGGTTCCGGTCACTACATGAACGAAGGCCGAGTCACCCTGCAGGTTCCGGCGAATGCCTCTTTGCAGCTGAAATCGGTAAACGGTGGACGAATCGAGGTCAGCGGCGTGAACGGCGAAATCGAAGTTGAAAATATCAATGGTTCGATCCTGCTGAAGGACGTTTCCGGCTCCGTGGTGGCATCGTCCCAGAACGGCAGTGTCACCGCGAGCCTCGACCGCGTCACGCCGAACAAGCCCATGTCATTCACTTCTCTGAACGGCA
>DASZUZ010000906.1:0-1737 GCA_035547415.1 Bryobacteraceae bacterium
CCGGGAAGCCGCGCCCAAGAGCGGACCCGAAGTGACGCGCATCCAGAACACCATCACCACCGTGGAGGAGGATCTTCGTCAGTTGACGGGACTCGAGGCGCAGGCCGCATTGGTGCGCAAATCCCTCGAAAAAATCAGAAAACCCTGACCTGACTGAGCGACTAAGCTTGCATATGTCGGGTCAGGGCTTCTGCCCTGCCGCCGGGCTTCTCTGCCTGGCGCAAACCTCACCTCCGAACCCCCACCTTTGAAGCCGCAACCAGGGACACGCCGGGCTTCGCCGTACTGACCCGCACTGGCTCCAGATCGCCCTTCGCGCCACTGACATCCACTATCAGCAGATACTGATGCCGCAGGCGCTCCGCCAGTTCCTTCAGATACGGCGCGAACGAAACCGGGCTGTGCAGCCCCTGCCAGTACGCCTCGCCTCCCGTTTCATCGCCCAGCTCGGAAAGATAATTCTGTCCCCAGTTGATCCGCCAGTAGCTGTGTCCCAGGTGACCTGCCTCGGAGTAATAAATCGAATGCACCAGAATTCCGGCGCGTTGCGCATCGGCAATCGCCTTCAGAAGATACGGATTCTCTGGATCCGGCGATGACCACGGATCGATTCCGCTGCTGATCAGGAGAATTTCGCGCCGGGCATCCGCCGCCGGCCACTTCTTCACCAGGTCGGAAATCCCCATGTAAGGACTGGCCGCAATTCCAGGCTGAGCGAGCGGAACGCGCAGCGCTTTGCCGACCTCTCCGTGTTCAGCCGTCAGCGGCGCGGCGATATTCGCGGCCCCGTTCCGCAAATACGCGAGACCGACTCGAGTCGTGCCCGGTTGTTCATCGATGAAGCTCTTCAGACTGTCGAACTGAAGGGCCACGTCGGAACTCGTGCCGTCGTCGATGACGATATAAAGTTCGAGATTGGCCTGGTCGCCCTGGAGAGGCTCCCATTCCCGTACGCGAACGGGTTTCCTGTTCACCTCGACCGTTACATCGTCTTTCGTGATGGCCGGAGGCTCGGAACCGCCGTGTCCTTCCGCCGTAACGACGAGGTGTTGACCGAACACCGCCGGACAGAGCGCGAGCACGGGGAGAAAACGCGGGAACGTGTGCATTCGATTCCTTCCGGTAGCAAATCCCGAAAATAAATTTCGCGACCTGCTGTCAACAACTTACAATGCTTTTGACGCGCCGGAGATTCCCCCGTTACACAACCGGGTGTTAAGTTCCGGGCATAAGAGTTCGGCGGCTCCCATCGGCATGCCGGACCACTAAACGGCGTGAATTCCTCGAGGCTCTCACGTTCGCGAACCCGTAAAAACGATGTGGCGATAGGCGCAATCGAGAATAGCGGCCGGGGCGCTCCATACTCGAGACCAAGGAGCCCGTTACTGTGAACGGTCAAAATGCAGGGGAGCTCCAACGAAAATGACTGTGAGACGGGCGGCAGCCGGCTTATGCCTGGCTTCTGCTCGCCGTGGCCCCCGCGCCCGAGATTAGTCGCCCGCTACGGGAGAACTGCGCGGCGCCAGCACTTCCTTCACTTTTTCCAGCAATTCCGACGCCTGAAACGGCCGGGGGAATATCTCGAATCGTTCGGCCGTCTCCCGGTTCAGGATCCGGTCGTCATCCGGCAGCCCGCCGACAATCAGAACCGGAATTCCCGGAATCTTCGTACGCAGATAAACAGCGGCGTCGTGGCCAGGCATGCTCGAGATCTGCGGGCGTATCACCAGTAAATCG
>DASZUZ010000907.1:0-3200 GCA_035547415.1 Bryobacteraceae bacterium
CTGATTTTTGCCCGAGCCCTTTGCCCGGTACATCGCCGCATCCGCCGCCGCCATCAGGGCGCCTGCTTCCAGTCCGTCTTCCGGGAAAGTGCTGATCCCGACGCTCATGGTGGCGAAGACATTCTTGCCCTCGATGTGAACAGGCGCTTCGAGCGTGCGAAGCAGGCTGCATCCCCGGCCTTCGGCTTCCTGTTTGGCGTGCAGACCCGGAATCAGGGCGATAAACTCGTCGCCGCCGATCCGGGCGATCGTCTCGCCGGCGCGGAGGCCGGACCGCAGCCGCTCGGCAATCTGCTTCAGGAACAGATCGCCGGTCTGGTGGCCCCACATGTCGTTAATGCGCTTGAAGCGATCGAGATCGATGAACAGAACCGCCACCATCGAGCCATCCCGCTGCGCCGCGAGAAGTTCCCGCTGCAGATGCTCGCCGAAGAGGAGACGATTCGGCAGGCCCGTCAGGACATCGTGCCGGTATTGATGCGAAAGCTCCCGCGTGCGTTCCGCCACGGCGTTCTCGAGCGCCCGGCGGATCGATTCTTCCCGCGCGGTCTTTCTTTTCAGGAAGAATCCCGCCGAAAGCGCTCCCGCGAGCCCGCATCCGCCGAGAAACCACCACTCACGCCACCAGGGAGCCTTGACGCGAAAATCGAACGAGGCCGGGATATCGCTCCATCCGCTTGCCGAGTCGCGGGCTTCCACGTCAATCCGGTATGTCCCGGGCGGTAAAGCGGGGAACTGCAATTCGTTTTCGGTGGTTTCTTTCCAGTTCCGGAACAACGGATCGAGCTTGTAGCGGAAAGTCAGATCGCGGTCGCGTCCGAACCGCAGCGCCGTAAAGCGGACCACCAGAGGTTCGGCGGAATAGTCGATGGAAAAACGGCGGCTGGGATCGAACTCCGTTTTGCCGCTCAGAACACTGGTAAAAACGGTTCGCGGAGGGCCCAGCGCGTGGGGCGCGGCGCGGGGCAGGAACCGGGAGAGTCCGCCGCTCGTTCCGATCCAGATGTGGCCGTCGGCCTCCGCCGCGAAGCCGTGCAGATCGCAATCGTTCCAGATGAGCCCGTCGTTGTGATCGAACTGCTTCCAGTGGCCGTCCGGCCGAAGCGTTCGGATGCCCAGATTGCTTCCGGCCCAGAGCTGACCCTGATCGTCGAATCCCAGGAAGTAGGTGATGTTGATGCCTCTTCCGGCGGGGGGATCGAAGTGACGGAAAGAAAGCTTCCCGTTGTCTTCGCGCATGCGCGTCAGGATTCCGTTGAAGCGGTACCCGATCCAGACATTGCCGGATTTATCGGCCGCGACGGCGATGACGTTGTCGCTGCGCAAGCCATCCGCCGGAGTGATTTCGCGCCATTTTCCGGCCGAACGCCTGGCCACACCGGCTCGCGTTCCCACGAGGATATCGCCGTTGGCCGCCTCGGTAATCGCAAAACAGCGGATGGATACTTCCTCCACGGGGTGGAAGCGGTCCGTGCCCGGTTCCATGACGAACAACCCGTCGCTGGTACCGGCCCATACCGCCCGGCGTCGGTCGACCAGAACGGCCCAGACGTTCTTCGCGGAGCCGCCTTTCTTCACGGTCAGTCCTGCCTCCCCGCCGTACCATTTGACGCTCTCTGTCTTTGGATCGAACCGGGCGATTCCCCGGGTATCCGTCCCGAGCCAGAGATGTCCATCGGGGCCGGCCTGAACCGCATGAACGGGAATTGTTCCGACCGCCGGTTCGATACGCCATTGCCAGTGATTGCGGATGCGCTCTCCGCGGAAAAATCCCGCTTCCGTTCCCGCCCACACCACGCCATTCGCTGTGGGCAGCACCTCGTAAACCAGTTCGCCGGTGAGTCCGCTCTGCGCGGAGAAGCTTTCCCATTCGCTGTAACCCAGCCATTTGGCGAGACCTCGTCCCGCGAGCCCCAGCCAGACCGATCCTTCGCGATCCTGCAGCACGGAGTAAACGGGCGGCAACAGTCCGGAATTGCGGGCGGCGAGCTCAAAATGCGTGCCGTCGCCGATTGCCAGCCCCTCGGTGGTGGGGACCAGCAGGCGGCCGTCCTGATCCAGACATGGACTGCCGGTACCCGTCGTCGACCAGGGCGTTTCGGGCTGGCTGAAACGGGACGCGCCGGGGCGGAGGACCAGAAGTTTGCGAAGCTGTTCAACCCACAGATTTCCCTGCCGGTCCCGGATAATGGCGTCGACAAACTGGGGCAGCAGTCCGTATTGCTCTCCCATCACCCTCACTCGCCCGTTTTCCGACCTGCAGAGCGAGTTGCCGCAGCCCCACCAGAGCGTCTGGCCGTCTACGAGGAGGCTGTGGGCCTCCGTGAGACTGCTGTTCGGGGCCTGAGGGCCGGGTTCGATCGACAGGCTGCCGTCTGGCCGGAGAGTCGCGGCAAGCAGGCCGCCGTCCGTCGCGATCCAGGTCCGGTTGTTATCGCGAGCGATGCTGTTGTAACCGGTGATGTGCCGATTGCCGGGGAGAGGAACGGGTTCGAAGCGCTCCGTTCGAAACCGGTATAACCCCTCGCGGTTGCCCACGAGGACGGAGCCGTCCGGCGCTTCTCCGAACGAGACTCTGATACTCGACGGCAAACCTTCTTTGCGGGAGAATTCCCGGAAGCGCACTCCCTCGTAACGAAAGACGCCGACTTCGGTACCGACCCAGATAAAGCCGGTCCGGTCCTGGAACAGGGTCTTGATGGAAAGATTGGTGAGTCCCTGCTCGACGCCGAAATACTGAAATGCGTATTCCTGCGCGTGCGCCGCGGGAAGTAGTGACGCAACCATTATGCACACCGAAGCTATGGCGATACGCGATGTGCGTTTCATTTGCGCCGAGTCGTCTTCCCGTCCGGAAAAGTAACCGATATCACGATCTTATCGCCATTTGAATGCGAAGGAACAAGGACGATTCACACGCTTTCTTAACGTATTGATAATGCTGCGAAACCAATCCCGCACGACGGCGTTTTATCTCTGCCCGCTCCATTGTGCCGCGAAACCGATCGGGGTGTGGGCCCGGCGTATTTTCACCGGGCTCCCCTGGCTCCATGGGAGATCGGGGCAGCGCTGCCAGTGGCGCGAACCCCTGCATTTCTGTCACGATAGAGTTTTACAACTAAATGTTCCGCTTTGAAACGGCGGGTGAGTCCCACGGCGAGTGTCTCGTCGCGACCCTGACGGGGCTCCCGGCCGGCATA
>DASZUZ010000908.1:0-1659 GCA_035547415.1 Bryobacteraceae bacterium
GGCGCGTCTGTTCGCCATACGTGCCGGTCGTCATGATGCCCTTGTCGCCGATGAACACGCTGCCGTTCGGTCCGGAAATCCGGGCGTCCGGAGCCGTCGCGTTCTCGTAGTCCTCCCAGTTGAACACCCGTCCAACGAATCCCGTGAACGGCTTCGGCTTCTGCGGACCCTGCGCCGCCTGCCCCTGCGTCCGTGGCCGTGGTCTCGACGGCAGATCGCCCAGCAGTTGGCCGGCCGGTACGCCTTCGATCTTCGGTGTCTCCTTCAGCCCGTCGTGCCAGAAAATCTTCACCGGAGGCATGCTGCCGCGCGCCGGGAAATCGTAGCGGATAACGGATTTCTTCGGGAACTGAATGTCGCTCGTCCCCTCTTTCAAAACGCATTCCACGCTGGTCGGCGAGCCCAGCCGCAGCGCCATGTTCGGAGCGCCCAGGATGTGGCAGGCCATGTCGCCCAGCGCGCCGCAGCCGAAATCGTAGAAGCCGCGCCAGTTGAACGGCTGGTAGAAGTTCCCGTACTGGTTCGGATACCCCTCGCCGCCCTTCGTATAATCGCGCTTCTCCGCGGAACCGAGCCACAGGTCCCAGCTCAGCGTATCGGGTACCGGAGTCGCCGGCGGAATCGACGTCAGCCCCTGCGGCCACCACGGCCGGTCCGTCCAGGCATGGACCTCCGTCACATTCCCGATCTCGCCCGACCACACGAGTTCCGCCGCCTGCCGCGTGCCTTCGTTCGAGTACCCCTGATTGCCCATCTGCGTCGCAACCTTGTATTTGTTGGCCGCTTCCTGCATCATCCGCGCTTCCCACACTGTCCGGGTCAGCGGTTTCTGCGTGTACACGTGCTTCCCGCGTTCCATGCAGTAGATGGCGGCGGTCGCATGCATGTGGTCCGGAATGGTAACGATCACAGCATCGATGTTGTTACCCTGCTCGTCCAGCATTTTCCGGAAATCGCGGTATTTCGGAGCTTTTTCGTACTCGTTGAACTTCTTCGCCGCGTGGGCGTCATCAACGTCGCACAGCGCCACGATGTTTTCGGAACTGCAGCCGTCGATGTCGCTCGCGGCCTTTCCCCCCGCGCCGATCGACGCGATGTTCAGCTTTTCGTTGGGCGATTTGTAACCCAGCGCTTTGAGCGAAGGCGTGCTGCCGAACCCCGCGACCGGAATCGCGCCCGCCAGCAGCGAACCGTAAAAGAAATGTCTTCTCGTGCAATCGAACGCCATGGAATCTTCCCTTCGAGGTAAATCTGCGAAAGTGAATTATATACAAAGGTACGGCTCAGTGCCGGACGGCGTTACGCCGTTCGATATATTGGAACTGATCCGATGAGCCAGAACAGCTTTGGCGCCCAGTCCACCCTGCGCGTGGGCGCGACCGAATATCGATATTTCCGTCTTGCCACGCTGGAGGAAAAAGGCGTCGCAAACGTTTCGAGGATGCCGTTCTCGCACCGCATTCTGCTCGAGAACCTCCTGCGTCAGGAAGACGGCCGCAAGGTCAAGGCGTCGGATATCGATGCGGTGGCGCGCGGCGTCAGCGGTCCGAACGCGAATGAGATCTCGTTCATGCCCGCTCGCGTTCTGCTGCAGGACTTCACCGGCGTTCCCGCCGTCGTCGACCTCGCGGCCATGCGCGATGCCCTCGCCTCCATGGG
>DASZUZ010000909.1:0-6243 GCA_035547415.1 Bryobacteraceae bacterium
GTCCGGTCGACCAGAATCGGGAACGACAAGGGCGAGGGGCGCTCGATGTCCATGAGTTTCAGGGCGCTTCGCGACAGCCGGTCCAGCGTTTTCCAGAGGCGGGTTTGCTCCAGTTGCCGCTCGAGCACTTCCCGATGCGCCTGCTCGATCAGCAGATTGCCGCGATCGTAACGCATGAAAACATCGAAAAGCAGGCCGGAGGATGCCTGCAACTGCCGGACCGATTTGGCCTGGCCCGGATACCCGCTGAACGTCAGTCCGGCGATGCGCGCAATTTCGCGAAACTGGCGCCGCGCCATTTCCGCGGCGTTCAGGCTGGCCGGTATGTCTTCGATAAGATTCGCGGGGCTGAGGAGGTTCGCCGCCAGCGCCGCCTCGAGCGGAGCGGCGTCCGGCGCCAGCAGTTCTATCCCGTAATCGTTCATGGCCATGGAAAATGTGATCGGCTTGAGCCGGGAGATCCGCCACGCGAACAGCGCGGCGAGCCCCTCATGGACCAGTCGTCCTTCGAACGGATAGAGAAATATATGGTGACCTTCGCGGGTCTCAACGCGTTCGATCAGCAGTTCGTCGCGGCTGGGGATGGCGGATATGGCGGCCTGCGTCTCCAGCACGGGACGCACGGCCTTCATCTCCTTCGCTTCGAATCTGCCGAGGCGCGCCTGATCGAGACATCGCCGCACGGCTTCGGCCAGTTCGCTCGAAAGCGGCATCCGGCTTCCTTCCCAGCGCGGAATTGCGCCGGGTTCCCCCCGCGCTTTGCGGACCTGCGCCACCATATTGTGGACGCGGATGAATTCCAGTGACCGCCCGGCGAAAAAGAAATGATCGCCGGGACGCAGCCGCGAAATGAAACTCTCCTCGACCGTCCCGAGGCTGCCGCCGGTCACGTAACGAATCTCCATCGCGGCATCCGCCACAATCGTTCCGATCGAGAGCAGATGCCGGCGCGCAATCTGGCGATTCGTGACGCGGTAAACGCCGTCGATCTCATCCACGCGCTGGTATTCGGGATACGATCGTAAAGCCTCGCCACCTCGCGTGATGAAGTCAAGCACCCAGGCCCATTCGACGTCCGACAGGTCCTTGTACGCATACGTGGAGCGAACTTCCGCGAGGAGTTCTCCGGACCGGAATCCCCCGCCAAGGGCCACCGTGACCGCGTGCTGCGCGAGCAGATCGAGAGGACGTTCGACCGGATAGCGGCTTTCAATTGCTCCCGCCTGGTATGCGTTCCGGGCCGCGGCAACCTCGACGAGTTCGAATGCGTGCGTGGGCGCGCAGGTAATTCGGCTGGGCACGCCCGGACGATGGCCGCTCCGCCCCGCCCGCTGCAGCAGCCGCGCGACGCCTTTCGGGCTGCCGATCTGTATCACGCGATCGACCGGCGAGAAATCGACGCCAAGATCGAGGCTGGATGTGCAGACAACACAACGGAGAGTGCCGGCGCGAAGACCGTCCTCCACCCAATCGCGCAGCTTACGTTCGAGCGATCCGTGATGAATCGCGATGAGCCCCGCCCATTCCGGCCGCGCTTCGAGAATTGCCTGGTACCAGATTTCGCATTGGGACCGGGTGTTTGTAAACACCAGGGTGGTGGCGCCTTCTTCAATCGCCGCGAGGACCTGCGGCAGCATATTCACGCCGAGGTGTCCTGCCCAGGGAAAGCGATCCATGTGCTCGGGGACCAGTGAATCGATCACAACCGATTTGGGGACCACGCCGCGAACGATGCGGCCCGGTCCCGAACTGCCCAGCAGGGCAGCCGCGGCAACTTCCAGATTGCCCAGCGTCGCGGACAGCCCCCACGTTCGAAGATCCGGATTCCAGCGACGCAACCGGGCCAGTTCGAGTTCGGTGAGCACGCCGCGCTTCGTGCCCATCAATTCGTGCCATTCGTCAATGACAACCAGACGCAGACCGCTGAAACGTTCGCACGCGTCTTCGCGCGCCAGCAGCAGTTCCAGACTTTCGGGCGTGGTGATCAGGGCCGACGGAAGCCGCTTTTCCTGCTTCGCCCGCACGGATGCGCGCGTATCGCCGGTGCGGGATTCGACCCGCCACGGAATCCCGAGATCGCGCAGCGGCGTCCGCAAAGCCTGTTCCGTGTCCGCAACCAGCGCTCGCAACGGTGTGATCCAGAGGACGCGAAGGGGTGGATAGGGTTCCCGATCTCCATTCATCCATTCGATGAGCGGGCCGAGCCATGCGGCGTAAGTCTTCCCGGTCCCGGTTGCGGCGTGGATCAGGCCGCTTTCCCCATTGAGATACGCGCCCCAGACCTCGCGCTGGAAAGCGAACGGTTTCCAATTGCGCGACGCGAACCATGCAGCGATTGCTTCGGGGATCCGCATGAGCTTCACGAATACTGTGCCCGGGCCATCTCGACCTTCCGCCGCAGCGAGAGCGCGTTCATCGGCGCGTAACCGGAATCGTCATTATCGAAATAGACATAGACGGACAGACCGGAGCGGCCCCACTCCTGCATCCGGCTGGCCCAGTCGTTGAGTTCGGCATCGCTGTAGCATCCCTGATATTTGCCGTCGGGACCGTGCAACCGGACATAGACGAAGTCGGCCGTGACGGTGAACGGCGACTGATAGCCCGCAAGATCGAAGATGCAGTATGCCACGCGATGCTCCCGCATCAGACTCAGAACAGCGTCATCGTTCCAGGTTTCGTTGCGGAACTCAAAAGCATAACGGTGACGCCGTGGCAGATGTTTCAGGAATTCGTCGAAGCGGTACAGGTCGACCTGCCAGTTTGGCGGCAACTGAAACACGATCGGTCCCAGTTTCCCCCGCAATCGATCGACGCGCTCGAAGTAGCGCTCCAGGCTCTGCTCCGGATCTTTCAGCTTCTTCATATGCGTTATGAAGCGGCTGGCCTTGGCGGCAAAGAGAAAACCGTGCGATGTATCGTCCCGCCACGAATCCACCGCGGGCTCGGGTGGAAGTCGATAGAAGGTCGTGTTCAGTTCGACGGTGTCGAACTGGCCGGCATACCATGCCAGCATTTTCGAAGCCGGAAGTTTCTCGGGATAAAACGGCCCAAGCCAGTGCTTGTAATGCCAGCCGGAGGTGCCGATCCGGATTTCCATCGAATCTCGTACTGCAACAGACAGGCCAAACAGGCCCCCGGCCACCGGCCCTCGCGCCGCTACCGCCTCTCTGGCCGCAAGCGTGCTGCACGCTTTCCGGTTTGACTGGTCTGCTTCACTCTCTCGCGCGTTTCTTCTTTTCGCTTGGCGGCCCGGGTCTGGTCCTCCTCGGCATTCTCGACTCATCGTTCCTGATGATGCCCCTCGGCAATGACCTTCTGGTCGTCGCGCTCACGGCCAGTCACCACGAGCGAATGCTCTATTACGTGATCATGGCGACGCTCGGTTCGACCACTGGCGTAGCCCTGGCCCATTGGGTATCGAGCAGGACGGGTCAGAAAGTCCTCGAAGGCGGCAAAAAGAGCAGACAGGTCGCGTTCGTCGAGAGGAAAGTGAAGAAGTACGGCGGTCTGGCCATCGGACTCGCGGCGCTCGCCCCGCCTCCGTTTCCTTTCACGCCGTTCATCGTTGTACCGGCGGCCCTCCAGTACCCCCTCAGCCGGATGATCATGATCATCGCCGGATGCCGGTTTGTGCGATTCCTGATCGAAGGGATTCTGGCCCGTATTTACGGACGAGGAATTATCCGCATGGCGAAGTCTCCGGTGCTGCAGGATTGTATGCTCGCGCTGGTGGCGATTTCGATCGTGGGCAGCGCCTTTTCCATCTGGGGCTGGGTCCGGAAAGGCCGCCAGAGCCGAGGCTGAACGCAGTCCGTCCACACTCCGCCGAAACCGCGCATGCCGATCCAGGATCATAGAACTTTATGGGTTCTGCCGATACCGCGCCACCGGCGGCCCGGGGAGTTGAACGTAATGCCCGATCGAACGGCTTCCGCCGCGGCGAACGCATCGTTCTCCTTTTCGCCGCCATTATTTTTCTGACTTCGCTGATCAGTCCCCCTCGCCTCATGGACGATGTAGACGCCGTGCAGGCCCAGATTGCCCGCAATATGATCCAGTCCGGCGACTGGGTGACCGCGCATCTCGACGGCGTGAAATATCTGGAGAAGTCGCCGCTCAAGTACTGGATGATCGCGACCTGCTTCGAAATCTTCGGGCCGCACGACTGGGCGGCGCGTATCCCGATCTCGCTTTCAGCCATTCTTCTGTGCTGGCTCGTCGCCCGCATGGCGGGCTGGGCGATGGGACCCAAAGCGGGTCTTTACTCGGGGCTCAGCCTGGCGACGTGTCTCGGTTTGTGGCTCTTCACGCGCGTCCTGATTCCCGATGTTGTGCTGACGCTCTCGATCGCGTGGGCGATGTGGGCGTGTTTCCGGTCGCTCGAAGGAGACGAACCCCGCTGGCGGTTGTGGGCTCTCTCTTCGTGGGCCGCCATCGGCGTGGGCATGCTGCTCAAGGGACTCATCGCGGCGTTGTTCCCGCTCGGAACGGCGTTTCTGTACCTGATCTTCAGCGGACTCTGGCGCCGGCGGGAAACCTGGCGCCGCCTCTCGATCCTGCCTGGCATTGGTGTGATGCTGCTGATCGCCGCGCCGTGGCACATTATCGCCACGCTCCGGAATCCGCCGTACTTCGACTTCACGATGCACAGCGAGCCCGGATCGTACCGTGGCTTCTTCTGGTTCTACTTCTTCAACGAGCACATCCTGCGGTTCCTGAACCTGCGTTACCCGCGGGATTACGACACCGTGCCGCGGCCTCTCTTCTGGCTGCTCCATTTTGCCTGGTTCTTTCCGTGGAGCGCATTCTTTTTCCGGGCCGTCAAACTTCGCTACCTTGACCGGGACCGGGCTTCGCGAATGCGGCTGCTGGCGCTCTGCTGGATCGGCATGGTGATGGGATTCTTCGCGCTGTCCACGACCCAGGAGTATTACTCGATGCCGGCCTATCCGGCGTTCGCGATGCTGATCGGCGGCGCGATGGCGGAATCGGGTGAACGCGCCTGGAACTGGTCGATACGAGCTGTCGGCGCGATCGCCGCGGCGGGTTTTCTGGCGATCGCCGGTTTGTTGTGGGCGAGTTGGAGTTATCCGACGCCGGGCGATATCTCGCAGGCTCTCTCGCAGAACCCTGGGGCATACACGCTGTCCCTCGGCCACATGGGCGATCTGACGCTGAAGTCATTCGCCTATCTGCGGCTTCCGCTGGCTGTTGCCGGGCTGGCGACTCTGGCGGGAGCAATCGGCGCATGGGCCTTCAAAGGGCAGCGCGCCGCGATTGCGCTTGCGGTCATGATGGTCCTGTTCTACCAGGCAGCGCGACTGGCCCTGATCGCATTCGATCCCTATCTCGGTTCGTATCCGCTCGCCCAGGCATTGAATCGCGCGCCCCAGGGCGGACTGATCATCAATGATCCTTACTATGAGATGTCCGGCATCTTCTTCTACACCGATCGCACGGCGCTGATTCTGAACGGCCGGAAGAATAATCTCGAATACGGTTCCTACGCGCCCGATGCGCCACACGTCTTCATCGGCGATGCGGGTTTCGTCGAGCGATGGAAGAGCGCGGACCGCTGGTACGTGGCTTCCGAAGACGAAAAGGTCCGGCATCTTCAGGACTTGGTGGGAACGGAGGCTTTGCACGCCGTCGCAAGCGCGGGCGGCAAGACCGTGTATGTGAATCACTGACCGCCGTTAGGCATGTATAAAGACGACGCGCGTCTTCGGGAGCGTGTGAGATCATTCCTTATCTGCCACACCCTCTGACATGATCCGGGCTCTTGTCGATTTCGCCCTGAACAATCGCTTTCTGATCGTTCTCGTCACGGTTCTCCTGCTGATCTGGGGAGCAATATCGTTTCACAATCTGCCGGTCGAAGCCTATCCGGACGTAGCGAACAATTACGTCCAGATCATCACCCAGTGGCCGGGCCGCGCCGCTGAAGAAGTCGAGCAACAGGTTACGATCCCACTCGAGATCGTGATGAACGGGATCCCCCATCTCGATCATCTCCGCTCGGTCTCGATTTTCGGCCTGTCGAGCCTGAATCTGATCTTCGATGACGAATCCCAGAACGACTGGAATCGCCAGAAAGTCCTCGAACGGCTCTCTCAGGTCAACCTGCCCGCCGGACTCCAGCCGCAGATCGGCTCCGATTACAGCCCGGTGGGTCAGATCTATTTCTATACGCTCACCAGCAGCAATCCCGCGGTAGACCTGATGTCACTCAAGTCGCTG
>DASZUZ010000910.1:0-2974 GCA_035547415.1 Bryobacteraceae bacterium
TACGCCTCGCTCGCGTTTTCCATCGCTTCGAGACAGTCCTCCCGGCGACGCAGATCGAGAAGAAGGAATTCATCGGCCGCGGTGGGCTCGTACTCGGGCATCTTGAGATCGACGCCTCGCACCCGGTATCCTCGCTGCTTCAGGAATCGGACCAGATGGTGCCCGATAAAGCCACCTGCTCCCGTTACAACAACTGGTTTCTCTTGCGACATTCAACTCTCCTTACACGTCGAAAATCTTTGATTCATCGGCACACGGCCGTTAACTCGCTCTCCTCGCCGGGTGGAATCGGATCCCGGGGGCGCCGCCGCGCAAATTCATAAATTTCGAACAGGGTTTTGAGATTTCGCGAGGGAGTATATTTCTCCGCATACTCCTGAGCTGCTGCCTCGCCGAGGCGCGACGCCAGAGAGTCATCGCGCAGGATTGTTTCCATCGCAAACGCCAGTGACTCCGCGTCGCCCGCCCGGAACAACAGTCCCGTTTTGCAGTGTTCGACCAGTTCTCCCAAAGCGCCAATGTCGGCGGCGATGACGCCCCGTCCGGAAGCGAAGGCCTCCACGAGCATGCGGGGGAAATTTTCAAGGCAGAGAGAAGGCAGAATTGCTCCGCGGCTGTCCGCGAGCAACTCCTCGATCCGTTCCGGACTGATGTGACCGGGAAAGTCCACGCTGTCACCCAGCGACAGAGCCGCCGCGAAATCCCGCAGTTCCCTCGCCAGCGGACCAGTCCCGGCGACGATGAGCTTTGCGCGGCGCCGGTCCACCCGCGCCCATGCCTGCAGGAGAAGCCGGACGCCCTTCTCCGGCGAAAGGCGTCCCGCATAAATCAGATTGCGCAAACTCCCGGATCGAAGGGGCCTTGCTATACGCGCCGGGACGAAGTTCGGCTTGATAAAGATCTTCCCGGCCGGTATTCCAGCGGCGGCGAACCGGCGCCGCGAGCTTTCGCTGAGCGCCACAAAGGCGTCTGTCTTTTCCGTCCAGATCCGCCGTCTGCGCGATGCGGCCAGCATTCGAACGACCGCCGCCGAAGCCAACGCTGAATTCCGATAGCAGCGGTGCGCGATGCCACGCCACGGCGTCTTGCCGACGCATTGTTCGCAAATACGGCCGTTCCGCAGCAGCAGCGCGTTCGCGCAGATGAGACGGAAATTGTGGAGTGTCTGGACGGTGGCGATTCCCTCGTCGTGGCACGCCTGATGCGCCGACGGACTCAGCGCCATCCAGAAGTTGTGAACATGCGCAATGTCGGGCCGGAATTCCACGCAGATTCGTCGAACATCCCTGTAGGCCGGCCAGGACCATGCGCTCGACCGCACGAGATTCACTGTTTCGCGAAATCCTCCCGCGCCATCGTTCGTGACGAAATGCTCGAGGACTTCAACCCCAGCCTCACGCAGCAGCCGGACCTCGGCGGCAACCACGGCATCCTCGCCGCCTGCCATGCGGTACTCGTTGTGCATTACGAGGACCTTCATTGGCCACGCCCCGATCCGGCGTTCGCGCGCCCCCGGAACAGCCCGCGCTCATGGCCTGCCTGCTCCGCGGGAAGCAGTTGCGAATAGAGGGACAGCAACTGTCTCCCTTTCACTTCCCAGGAAAACATCTCGCGCACCCGGATCCGCGCCGCCCTGCCGAGGCGTTCACGCAGCAGCGGATCTCCGGACAGTTGCAGAAAGGCATCGCCCAGATCCCGGATCGCCTGCTCCGGCCATTCGGCGCGAACCTTGATACCGGTGTCGTCATCGACCTGAACACCCGGGCCGCCGACATCGAGGCAGACGACCGGACGCCCCGCCGCCATAGCTTCGAGACAGACCCAGCCGCCGGAGTCATGCAGACTTGGATGGACGAGAATGTCGCATTCCGCCAGCCTGGCCAGCGCTTCACGGCGCGGCAGGTTTCCGAAGAAGCGAACCGATTGCGAGACGCCGAGCGCCGCGGCAACGGCTTCCAGCCTTTTCCTGGAAGGTCCGTCTCCGATCAGCCAGTATTCGCTTGCGGGGAAGTCCGCGTGAAATCGCGCGAACGCCCGCAGGCTGAGTTCGAAACCTTTCCAGTGCAGCAAACGCCCCAGACTCAGAATGCGGAAGATTTCGCTCTTGCGCGCCGGCATACTCTCCAGCCACGCCATCTCTTCAGCCGGTATGGCCGCTTCGGAGAGAACGAGAGTTTGACGGGCGCCCAGCAGTCGGAGCCTTCGCCGCGTCTCGACCGTCTTGCTGATTGCCAGAGCGGACCGCCTGACCGTCAAGCGGACCAGCGGATCCAGTTCGCTGGCGCGCTGAGCGGCCATTCGCGCGATTTCGAACAGCCTCCCCCGCCATGGCAGGAATCGGCCGAAACCCCTCGGCAGGCACTCGCCGCCGCCAAGCGGCCCAAACAGAAAGGGGATCGGGAGCAGACCGAGCAGACTGGGCTTCCAGTACGCGCCGAGCGTCAGATGATGAACCAGGTCGAATCCGTATCTCGCATGGAGACGGCGGGCCACCCGGTACGCCTGCAGTTGCCAGGCGTAATAGTGCAGCGCGAAGCGCACGGTTGTGTTCTGATTGCTGAAGCGGATCAGTCGAGGCAGATCGCAGAACACGAATTGAACTCGTTCCGCCGGTTCCGTCCGGATGGCCTTTTCCACGGCGGCTCGTTCGTTCTCCGGCAGCAATACCCAGACCTCATGAACTCTCGCGACCTGCATGACGCTGTTCCACCCGACGCCGGGTTCGGAGCCTCGACCCGGCGCGCACGCATAAGCCGATATCAGAACGCGGCTCATCCCGCTCTCCATCCGACGGCGGGCTCGGAGAAGCTCGCGCCAGCCGCATCGAGCCGCCCCAGCAGCTCTTCATACTGCCGTTCCGCGATCTCCGCCATCCGGTCCCAGCTCATATGCCGGCGCGCAAAGTGCTGGCCGCGGGATCCCATCGCGTCCCACTCCGGGCGCCTTTTCAGAACGTCCTCAAGGGCGATCGCCA
>DASZUZ010000911.1:0-3088 GCA_035547415.1 Bryobacteraceae bacterium
CGTATTGCGAAAATGTGACTTGCGGCACTTCGAGCCACTTTTTCGCAATCCGCACTTATTGACGATCCTCGGGAATTTCTGGCCGCGCGAATACGATTTCGCGCGGTTCCCGATGGAACGCCGCCTCATCCAGACAGATCCGGACACGCAGGTCCTGGTGCAGACGCAACATCCGGCGGGTAAACCCGCGGGCGAAGTCGTGCTGCTGCACGGCCTTGAAGGCGGAGGCGACGCCGGTTATATCGTCAGCATGGCGTGGCATGCGCTCGAAGCCGGCTTCATTACGCACCGGTTCCACATGCGGACGTGCGGCGGTACCGAGCGTCACTGCAAGACTCTGTACCACGCGGGGCTCACGTCCGACCTGCGCGCGTTTCTCGAACACGAGCCGCGTAATCTCCCCACATTTCTGATCGGGTTTTCCCTGGGCGGCAACGTTGCGCTCAAACTCGCCGGGGAGTTGGGCGAGACCGATCTCATTCAGGGGGTCTGCGGCATTTCGACGCCGATCGACCTGGCAGCATGCGCGCGGCGCATCGGACAGCGCGATAACTGGCTGTATGAGCGACGTTTCGTGAAGCGGATGAAGCAGCGACTTACCGCGACCGGCCGTTACTCCGCGAGCGACCTTGCGCTCTGGAAGTCCCTCTATGAGATTGACGATCACGTGACGGCGCCGTCCTTCGGATTCGGTACGGCGGCGCGGTATTACGGGACGCAATCCGCGCGTAACTACCTCGACCGGATCCGGGTTCCGGCGCTGCTCATTCAGGCGAAAGACGACACGTTCATTCCGTTCGAGATCTTCGATCATCCGGCATTCCGGACCAACCCCCACCTCCGACTGATGGCCACCGACCATGGCGGGCATCTCGGGTTTCTGGCGCGCAAGGGCCAGCGCTTCTGGGCAGACGATGCGGCCATCGAGTTCATCAACAGTGTGGTACGTTCGCCGCACACGATAACATCGCTGTGATGGACCAGATCGGGCGCTATCGCATCGTGGGCGAACTCGGCCGCGGCGCCATGGGCGTGGTGTATCTGGCGGTGGATCCGGCGATCGGGCGCAAAGTCGCGATCAAGACGATCCGGATTCGCGACATCGATGACGCGCAGCAGCGGGAGCGGCTTCGCGAACGCCTGTTTCGGGAAGCGCGTTCTGCCGGCGTTCTGTCGCACCCGAATATCGTCACGATCTACGACATGGACGAGACGGAAGGCCTCGCATATATCGCGATGGCTTACGTCAACGGGCCGACGCTCGAGAAGATCCTTGGCTCCGATCAGCCGCTCTCCGGATCGAAGATGCTGCGCATCCTGCGCCAGGCGGCGCTCGCGCTCGACTACGCGCACAGCAAAGGCATTATCCATCGCGATGTAAAGCCCGCCAACATCATGACGGACGAGGACGGGTCGGTGAAGATCACCGACTTCGGGATCGCCAAGCTGACGGCCGGCGCGCATTCGACCGAGACGAAGACGGTCGCGGGAACGCCGAATTATATGTCGCCCGAGCAGGTGCAGGGGCTGGGCGTAGACGGTCGTTCGGATCAGTTTTCGCTGGCGGTGATCGCGTACGAGATTCTCACGGGCGAGAGGCCGTTCGTGGGGGAGCACCTGAGCACGATCGTATACAAGATCGTGGCGGAAGATCCGCCTTCCGCGGACCGGCTGAACGGGACGCTCACGCCGCAGATCGACGCAGTACTGCGCAAGGGGCTGGCGAAGAAACCGGAAGACCGCTATCCCAACTGCTCGCATTTCGTGGGCGCGCTGGAACTGGCGTGCGCGGAATCGCGCGGATGGCAGACATTGCCCGCGGGCGCGGCGGCGGCGATGCCGACGCTGGCGGTGGAGCGTACGGGGCCCCTGCCCGCAGGCTCCGAGCGAACATCCGTGTTCGAGCGGAATGAGCAGCCAGCGCGACGGTCGCGCGCGCTTCCGCTTGTGATGAGTCTGCTGGTGGTGGCGGGCGTCGCGGCTGTTTTCGTTTACCAGTCCGGTCTGGTCGGGCAATCGGAGCAGACGCCCGCTCCCGTGACACAAAAAGCCGCAGATACAACGCCTCCTCCGCCCGCCGCCGAGGAGCAGACGCCGAAATCGGAGCCGGCAGCGGCGCCACCAGTGGAAACTCCCGCGCCGGAAATGACAAAGCCGAGCCCGCTGGAACCGGATGCCCCGGCTGCAGCCCGCCAGGAGACGTCACACGAAGGCGCACCGCGCGAGAACGCGCCTCCGGCGCAAACTCTTCCGGAACAGGAACGAAGCGTGAAGGCGCCGGCCGGCCGCACGCACGATATCTGGGTAATGACGAATCCGCCAGGCGCGAAAGCGGTTCTGGACGGTAATTTCGCGGAAGCCTGCGCGACGCCGTGCATGCTGCACGGGTCCCCGGGGGTACATCACCTCAGTGTGTCGCAGGCGGGCTACATCAACGAATACCGGGACGTTCACCTCGGCGACACGGCGGTGGATGTTCCGCCGATTACGCTCCAGCAGCCCCGGGGCACGCTGTTCCTGACGACGACTCCGGCGGGCGCGACGATTCGGGTCAACGGGCAACCGATCTCCCAGGTGACTCCGGCGGCGATTACGCTCGCACCGGGCGCTTACTCCATCACGATCGAGAAGAACGGGGTGTCCAAGACGGAGCGCGTGCAGGTGGGCGATCGTCTGGTGCGGCTCAGTGTGCCGCTAACGCCGTAGGTTTTTCGCCGGACTCATCCACGCGTACCTTGCCGCGAAAGTGGCGGTAAACAAGAACGGAATAGCCGACCGCCAGAGCGAACGCGGGGAGCCACCACAACAGGCCGATTCGCAGACCATAAGGGGACGCGGCAACGTTGTGGATGGTGAGGTTCAGGCCGGGGTCCGGCACGGCGGGCAGGACGTTCGGATAGAGTCCGAAGGCGGCGCTGCACAACAAGCCGAGGATGAAGACGCCGGAGCAGACGAACGCCCAGAGATCGAGGCCGGCGCCAAGACACATGCGCAGACCGAACAGGCCCGCGGCGGCCACGACCGGAAATATCCAGAGCCACGGCCTCTGCGCGAAGTTCCGGCTGAGATACGGCTGCACCGCGAAGCT
>DASZUZ010000912.1:0-3595 GCA_035547415.1 Bryobacteraceae bacterium
AGCAGGTCCCGCCCCGTCGAATCGGTCAGAGCGACTTCGGCGTTGATGGCGTCCTTGATGCGCGCGAGCATCCGCTCCAGTCCGTCCCTGCCCTCGGCTTCCCAGGCTTCGCGCGCTTCCCGAAGCTCAAAGGTCAGACCCCGGCCGGAGAACTGCGGCTGCGAACTCCGTTGTAAGGTCGTCCCGATATAGAAGCTCAGGGTGTTGCTCACCGCGACAGTCAGCAGCATCCAGAGCAGGATCTTGGTGAACAGACTTCTCATGCCACTACTGCGTCATCGGGAGACCGGACAAACTGATACCCTACCCCGCGGACCGTCTTGATCAGCGGCTTGTCGCCTTCCAGCTTCTTACGGAGATGACTGATGTGCATATCGACCGACCGGTCAAAAGGCGTCGCCTTGCGGCCATACAGTTCCTCCATCAACTCGTCTCGCGATACGACGCGCCCCGCCGACCGCATCAGGGTTTCGAGAATATCGAACTCGAACGTGGTGGCCTCCACGGGATTGCCGTTGCGAAACACCTCGCGGCTGCCCGGGTCGATCGCGATCCCGTTGATCTCGAGCTTCCCCCCCGGCTGACGCTGCTCGAGGCGGCGCATGACAGCCCGGACACGCGCGACCAGTTCGCGCGTATTGAATGGCTTCGGGAGGTAATCGTCAGCGCCCAGTTCGAGCCCGACGATGCGGTCCTCGTCTTCCCCGCGAGCGGTCAGCATCAGAATCGGTAAGCGTGTCTCGCGACGGACACGCTGGAGAATTTCAAAACCATCGAGACCCGGCAGCATAACGTCCAGAATCATCAGGTCGTAACCGCCATTCAGGGCTGCCGCGAGCCCCCGTCGGCCGTCGTTTTGGGTGTCGACTCGGAAACCCTCGCGGGTCAGCAGCTCGGTAAGAAGACTGGAGAGCTCTTCGTCGTCATCCACAATCAGGATGCGCACACCTGCAATTTATCACCGCGTCGCGTAATCACGCAGTAAACCTTTGTAAGTGCGATGCGGCACGATGGCCCCCGGAGCGCTTGTATTCCGCGGGAGGTTTGCAACGATGGCTGACACTAAAAAAGAGAAATGCGCCCATCCGTCCTGCATCTGCATGGCGGCTGCGGATAGCAAATACTGCAGCGCGTTCTGCGAAGGCGCGTCAGACAAGCCTGACATTACCTGCAACTGCGGTCACGCCGGATGCACCACCACGGCGACCGCCGGGTCCGGTACGATGTATCGGTGATACGCAATGGACCGGCGGCGTCAAGCCGCCGGTCCCGCCACGCTAAAATCGGGATTGTTGCGCCTTTTCTTCGCTGCCCTGGTACTTCCAGCCGTTCTGGCGGCCCAACCCGTTCAGAAACTCCTGATCATTTCGATCGATGGATTCGACGCTCGCTTCCTGAGCAATCCCGCGCTGCGGGTGAAGATGCCGAATACGCGCAGGCTGATGCGCGACGGCGCAAGCGCCACTGTAATCGGCGTGGCGCCCTCGGATTCCTGGCCGTCCCACGCTTCTATCGTCACCGGAGTCGCCCCGTGGCAACACGGCGTGGTTGCGAACGCCCGTCCAGGTGCGCCGGGCCAGCGTTTTTTCGAATCCTCATCGATTAAGACGGAAACTCTCTGGGACGCTGCCACAAAGAAAGGACTCAGGACCGCCACCATCTATTGGCCAGGCACCGTCGGCGCCGGAGTCGCATTCGATTTTCCTGAATACTGGGAAGAACGTCAGGGCAACGCGATTCCAATGGCCCCCATCGCACAGAAGAGTACCCCTGCCGGGATCATCGACCGGGTAAGCCAGATGTTTCCTCCTTTCGACAAGCAACTCTGGGACGATTCTTCTTCGGCGGACGCCGCGCTCTACCTCCTTTCATCCGAAAAGGCCGATGTGGTCTTCGTCCACATGGCGGAAGCGGACGCCGAGCAGCATGACACCGGCGCTCTGAGTATCTATGCCCGCGAAATTCTGGAGAATGACGACGACATGATCGGCCAGATCCTCGCGAAGGCCGCTCCGGGAACTCTTGTCGCCCTGGTGTCCGACCACGGCTTCGAAAACAGTCTGCACATCGTCCGCCCCCGGGTTCTGCTTCAGCAGGCCGGGGTCAGGGGTCGGGTGGAAGTCGAGGATGGCCTCATCGGAACCGGTGATCTCGCGGTCGCTGACGCCTTGCGAAAGCTCGTCGGCCTGGGCCGCAAATCCGGAATTGCCCGCGAGGTGCGCATGTCCGAGGTCAAATCGAAGGCGCCTTCGCTCGCGCGCTGGGTCGCCGCATTCGATACGCTTCCCGATTACATCCCGAGCAATGAGGATCGTGGCGCGGGCGTTGGCCCCGGCACCCACCTTGGCGTGCATGGCTTGTGGCCCACACGGCCCGGCTATCGTTCCGTATTTATCCTCGCTGGTACCGGCGTTCACTCCGTGAAACTGGGCGAGATCGATATGCTGCAAATCGCACCAACGCTCGCGGAGGCAATTGGCGTCAAACTGCCTGCCGCCAAAGCAGGTTCGCTTTGGCCCGCGGTTTCCCGCTAGCATAGCGGTGTGAACGATTGGATTGATGTAAGTGTTCCGGTCCGCAACGGCATGGTGCACTGGCCGGGCGACCCCTCCTACCACCTCCAGCGGGTGACGGATCAGAAGAAAGGCGATGTGTGTACCGTTTCGCGTGTCAGCATGAGCGTCCATACGGGAACGCACATGGATGCGCCACTGCATTTTCTGCCGGATTCGGCCACCATTGACGAGATGCCCATTGATGCGACCGTCGGACCGGCGCGCGTGATCCAGATCCGCGACCGCCATTCCATTGGCCGCGAGGAACTGATGGATCACGAAATCGAGGCGAACGAGCGCGTCCTGTTCAAGACCGCGAACTCGGACAATCTCTGGAGCAAAGATCAGTTCGATGAGGATTTCATCTTCATCGCTCATGACGGCGCCGAGTACCTGGCCGAACGTGGAGTTCGAACCGTCGGCGTGGATTATCTCTCCGTGGGCGGTTTCAAACAGGATGCCGTCGAAACCCACCAGGCGCTGCTCAGCGCCGGAATCTGGATCATTGAAGGGCTCAATCTCAGCGGCGTGGAGCCGGGCGCGTACGAACTGGTCTGCCTCCCGTTGAAGCTGGTCAACGCCGAAGGCGCGCCCGCCCGCGCCATCCTGCGGAGCCTGGAATGAAGGCGGCCGCCGTTTTCCCCGGCAGAAAGTCCCTTGAAATCATTAACGACTTTCCTGAGCCGAAACTCCAGAGTCCGACGGGCGTCAAGCTGCGGATCCTGAACGTGGGCGTCTGCGGCACGGACCGCGAGATTGCTTCATTCCTCTACGGCACTCCGCCGGATGGTTCCGACTACCTCGTGCTGGGACATGAATCCGTTGGGGAAGTCGTTGAGGCGGGTCCGGAGACAGAACACCTCAAACCCGGCGATCTTGCCATCCCGATGGTTCGGAGGCCATGCAATTATCCCGAGTGCATCGCGTGCCGGTCGGGACGTCCCGATTTCTGCTACACCGGCGATTACCGAGAACGCGGCATCATGAAGATGCACGGCTTCATGACCGAAATGATCGTCGACGAGGCCATCTACATGAAT
>DASZUZ010000913.1:0-3572 GCA_035547415.1 Bryobacteraceae bacterium
CATGGTCAATGACGAGCAGCATTACGTGGAGTACGACAAAGATCCGAAATACAAGTTGCTCGAAGCCGAGAACCTCGACGGCTTGACTTATGAGAAGTACGGCACAAAGTCCGTGGCGGGCTGGGCTTATGACTACGGCAAAGGCCGGGTCGTCTTTACTTCGCCCGGTCACACCATTCACGCGCTGTGGGCTCCGGAGTATGTGAAGCTCCAGAAACGCGCGATCCAGTGGTTATTGAGAGAGATTTGATGAATCGACGACTATTTCTGAAATCCATGGCGGCAGCGGGGGCTTCGGCCTTCGCGCACTTGCCGCTGGTCCAGGCAGCTCTGCCGAAGATGAAGATTACGCGCGTCCGCGCTTATGCGCCGCCGCACCCGAATCCGCTGTTCAATCAGGCCGACACGGTGGTCACGATTGAAACCGACGCGGGCATCACCGGGGTCGGCGAGGGCGGATTCGCGGACACGCTCAAGCAGTGCGCGGGACGGCTGATCGGCCAGGACCCGCAGCACATTGAACGCTTGTGGCAGGACATGTCCCGCTCCTTCTTCTATCCGCCCGGACGCGAGAAACAGGATGCTCTCGGGGCGCTCGATCTGGCTCTCTGGGATATCAAAGGCAAGGTCCTGAAATTGCCGGTACACGAGATCCTGGGCGGCATGACGCGCAATTACTGCGAATGCTACAACACGGGCGGTGTGGTACCGGGAATCAAGCCGGGGATGAGCATCAAAGAACGAGCGGCCGCCACCGTCGCGGCTGGCTATCGCGCATTCCGCATGGGCGCGGCAGACACGCCGGCGAATACGACTTACAACACGCGTCAAAAAGTCAATCAGCTTTATGAAGACTGCGTACAGGCGCGTGAGGGCGTGGGGAAGAACGGCGATTTCTGCATCGACTTCCACCAGCGCTTCGATCTCTCGGATGCCGTACGCGGGTGCAATCTGATCGAGAATCTTGCGCCGTTCTTCGTCGAGGATCCGGTGCGCGCCGAAGCCTTCAACGACGATCTGCCGAAACTGCGAAAGATGGTCCGGGTGCCGATTGCCGCGGGCGAGGAATGGGGCAATCGCTGGGACTTTAACCGCCTCGTCGAGAACCACGACATCGACTACGTCCGGGC
The DNA here is from genome assembly GCA_035547415.1 of Bryobacteraceae bacterium. Lineage (GTDB taxonomy): Bacteria > Acidobacteriota > Terriglobia > Bryobacterales > Bryobacteraceae > BOG-234. The sequence goes on from DASZUZ010000913.1 coordinate 1,131, forward strand.
TACTCTGCCGAACGTCGGCGGCATCACCGAAATGATGAAGGTCGCGGCGCTCTGCGAAACGCATTTCGTCGGGATCGTGCCGCACTTTACCGGACCGATCGCAACAGCCGCTCTCGTGAATTCCCTGGGTACATATTCCGGGCCTCTCCTGATGGAGTACGGTTTCGCGGGGAAAGAACTGCCGCACCTGCCGGTCTGCCTCGACTTCAAAAACGGTAAGTTGTACCCGAACGATCGCCCCGGCCTGGGTGTGGAACTCGACATGAGCAAGCTCACCCAGATCATGGAAGTGACGAAATACGACACCAACCGCGCCCAGACTTACTTCCGGCCGGATGGATCGATTACCAACTGGTAAGCGGCGTTTTTCGGTGCGGCCCTGACGGCGGTTTCGCTGTCAGGGCATGCCCCTTACAGAGTTTTCAGATACGCAATGACGCTCGCCTTATCGTCGGCCGAGAGCGTGTCTTTGAACGCCGGCATGCCCTTGCCGCCGGTGTCGATCTTGTCCAGCACGTTGGCGTCGGTGACAGGCTTGCCGTTCGATTCCAGCTTGTTTTTGCTGAAAAGCCACTTCAACGCCGGGCCCGCTTTGCGGTCCGTACTGTAGGCGTTGTGGCACTGGCTGCACTGTTCGTCGAACACTTCGTTCCCTTTATCGGGGTCGCCCTTGCCGGCGCCAAAGGTGCACGCTGAAAACACCAGAAGCAGAACAGGCGTCAACTTCCTCATCGCAGCACCGTTCTGGTAACTGCGGTATTGTCGTTATCATCGATGACGCGCACGGCGATCGTGTGCTCGCCCGGAGCCAGATTCCCGAGAGATAACTCGTAATCGAGCGACTGAGAGTCCGATAGTTTACCCGAAGGGTCGACCATGGTCCACTCGCCGCCATCGACCGAATACTCGGCCTTGTAGATCACGCTCAAAGCGTCCGCCGCATGCCACTTTACTGTCCTGCCGGAGACCTGAAGATTCGTGATCGCCGGCGGCGTGTTGTCGATGACGAACGGATCGCTCTCCTCGTGCGCAACCAGCGCGTCTTCCGGAGTGTTCGACGGCGAATCGGACGCGGTGACTCGAATCCGGTACTCGCCATCGGCGAAGGCCGTCGAGTCGAACGAATAGTATTTTTCGTGGATCTTATCCCGCAGCAGCTTCCAGTTCTTCTCCTTCGCGCCGCGGATTTCGACGGCGTAAACGAGGGAGTCGCCGTTTTCGTCGGAGGCGGTCCATCGGACACCGAGCGCTCCCTTCTGATACGTCATGGCGGGATAGGCGCCGGAATCTGCCCCCGGTCTCGTTGACGGCGCCTTCGCGCCAAAGGCGGGCAGCGTCAGCGTCGCCGCGCTCGAAAGCGTCAGCGGAGTGGTCGGGGCGGGGAAGCGGTAGTTGTACGGCGTAATCTCGATCCGGTCGATCTTCGGAGCAACGTTCTGCCGGAGGTAGGCTGCATCTACCGAATCGAGCCAGGGCGAAGCGTTGTTCGGTCCCGCGGTCAGCGTGGCGCGCCACTGCAGGAAACGCGCGGACGGCGCAGTAATGCGTCCGCCTTCCGGCGCGGTGACAGGCTGCGACCAGGCGCTCCAGTTTTTCTGCGGACGGTCGAGGTTGCCGGACCGCGCCGTCAGCGCAACGCGTCCTCCGTTCAGTTCGCCGCCGTACTGCAGACGTCCCCAGCGCGCGAAGCCGCCGGAATCGAACACATCGCTTTCGATTGTTCCCTCGGATGCGATTCCGGGACCCAGACGGAAGACCTTTCCCACGTTGCCCGTCGCGGCGTAGAGCGCACCATCTTTATCCGGCGCGAGCATGGTGATCTGTTCCACGGGGAGCGAGGCGAGCGTGACGTAAAGGGAATGTTCCTCCAGCCGATAGAGGTTTCCTTTGTTGCCGCAGGCGATCAGCAAACGATGATTCCGATCGAGCGCGAGCGCGTAGACCACGTCCTGTGAGTTCGTCCAGAGGCGCGTGGGATTCTCCTGCGAAGGAATCACGTACACGTCAGAACCACCCGGGACGGTCGCCGGGGCCGTGGTTGCCAGCGCGATTGCGGGCGCGCCTGTCACCTGTGGCGTGACGGTGATCGCGGTGGTCGGAGTGAGACCAGCCGGAGGCTGGGCAACAGCCGGAGCCGGCGCCGCCGCCGGAGCCGCTGGACGCGGCGCGGTCTTGCTTCCGACAGCCGCGGCGTAAATCTCATTCTTCGGCCCGATCGCGAGAGCGGTGACCTCACGCTTCGCCATCTGGTACACAACGAAGCCCTCGCCTTTCGGCGAAATTCGAATGACGAGCCCGCCGGGCTCGGTTCCCGCGATCAGATTGCCTTCACGATCGAATGCGATCGATCGGATATGCGTCTCGTCGCTGCGGAAGAACACTTCGCCTTTGCCGTCCGGCGCGACCCTGTGAATTGCGCCCTGATCCCCGGTTGCGACGTAG
>DASZUZ010000914.1:0-6547 GCA_035547415.1 Bryobacteraceae bacterium
TGGCGGCATCGAGCGCGAACAGGCGCGCGTCGATGGTGGCGATGAAGATGGTCCTTTTCCCGGTGCGGGGATCGCGCCAGGTGGAGACGCCGCGGTTCGCGAAATCGCCGTAGCCCGCGCCTTTATCGATCTGCGGGTCGAACGCCCAGATCTGCTTTCCCGTGTCGGGCTCGAGGGCAATTACCCGGCCGAACGGCGTGGTGATGAACAGGACGCCATCTTCATAAACGGGCGTGGTTTCGAAAGACGAGGCTTTGCCGCGCAGTCCGCCTTTGGAGCCAGCGTACAGGTCTCCGGTGTGGAACGTCCAGGCGACTTCGAGTTTGTCGACGTTGGAGCGGTTGATCTGTCTGAGCGGAGAATATTTCGTGCCGTCGGGCGATTGCGCGGACGCGAGAGTCACGGCAAGAGAAAGGCACGCGACGCGAAGGAATGATCCGGTGATTTTCAAGGTCAGGGTCTGAATCCCAGTGTTTCGAACACTTTTCTGAGATAAATCCGGATGGCGCCGTTCTCGATTCGTATCATCGCGCTCTGGTCGCCGAGGGCGACAAGAGCACGGAGCGGCGCCGGAATCCACAGCCTGCCGTCCGGAGACAGGCTGGAATGAAACCCGGCGGTCATGTCCGATTCCTCATCCGGCAGGACCGGCTGGATTTCCAGGCAGTGGTCATCAATGGTCAGTACGCGAAACAGCGTCCAGTTGTTCGCGTCACAGAATTCCCGGATCGGCGTGGGAAACCGGATCGCGGAGTCGCGCACTTCGGCAAGAAAGGTTCCGGCGGGCGGGGTCACAAACCGCGAGGGTACCATGTCTACGTGTCCGCCACGACCGCTCCCAACGGGCTTCTCACTACCGCGCCGACGCCGCTCGTGCGGGTGGAACTCGATGCCGGCGCAGGGGTGTGGTGCAAGCTCGAGTTTCTGAATCCGAGCGGCTCCACGAAGGACCGGGTGGCGCGGTACATCCTCGATCATGCGCGGGCGGGCGGGCGTCTGCGGCCGGGCGATCTTGTGATCGAAGCTTCGAGCGGATCGACGAGTATCGCGATGGCTCTCGCGTGCGCGCAGATGGGACTCCGGTTTCTGGCCGTCATGCCGGAAGGCGTCAGCGATGAACGAAGCCTGATGATCCGCGCGTTCGGCGGCGAGATCCGAATGACGTCGCGTGAGAGCGGGATTCGCGGCGCGATCGCGGAGTCGGAACGGCTGGGCGCCGAACTGGGCGCTTTTCTGCCGCGCCAGTTTTCGAACGCGCTGAATGTGGAGGCGCACCGGCTGGGAACCGCGAGGGAGATCCTTTCGGTGATTCCGAAGGCCGATGCCGTGGTGAGCGGTGTGGGCACGGGCGGGACGCTGGTCGGATTGTTCGAGGGCTGCCCCGGCGCCATCCCGGTGTTTGCGAGACCGATCGATTATCTGACGTCCGACCCGGAGTGCTGCAGTTTCAGCGGGCGGATTCCGGGCGTGGTGGAGTGCGTCTCGACCATCTTCAGGGAGGACCGGCTGCCGGGGCTCGAAACGGTTGAAGTCCGCGCTTCGGAGGCGATTGCGGCGACACGGCGGATTATCGCCTCGGGTTATCCGGTGGGGCCGAGTTCGGGACTGAATTACTACGCCGCGGCCGAGATGGCGCGGCGACTGGGGCCCGGGGCAAATGTGGTGACCGTCTTTCCCGACCGGATGGAGCGGTACTTCAGTACGGAACTGTTTCGCGAGATGCGAGCGTCATAGCGCGTGGGGAGCGTGGGGGCCGGGAGTCCATCGGTCGTGCGTTTTGGGAAGAAACACCGATCGGGGACGCGCATCCTCGTCAACCCGAACGCTGGCGCGCTGCGGCGCGGGGGCCAACGAAACGCCCTGACGAAGCGCGAGAAGCGCGAGTTCGAAACGGTCCGACACTTCCAGCTTGTCGAACAGCCGTGAAAGATAGACCTTGACGGTGCCTTCGCAGATGCCGAGCTTACTGGCGATCTCCTTGTTGCGCAGCCCCTGCGCCACAAGATTCATCAGTTGACCTTCGCGCCTCGTGAGGCGGCACTGCCGGGTGGAAACGACTGCCTGCGCAATTGAAGGCGGAACCCAGACGCCGCTTTTTGAGACCGTCTCGATGCACGCCAGTATGTCCTGGGCCGGCGTCGTATCCAGCAACACGCCCTGGACGCCGGAGCCAAGCGCGTTGAGCGCCGGTTCGCTCGCGGTATCACGCTCCCAATACACAACGGGGATATGGCGATCCACGGCGCAAATCTGTTCAATGGTGCGAGCCGCTTCGGGCGGGGCATCCACGATCAGAGCTTCTGGCGCCGACTTGCCCTGCAGAACGGGCAAGGTCAGCGCCAGAAAGTCCAACGCAAACACCTCGAGACGATGATCCGGATGGAGGATCCTTTCCAGACCAACCGCAATTACTTCTCTGTCCGTATAGAGTCCGATCCGAGCCATGATTGCCTCGCTTCAGACCAACTATCGACAGAACGCGGAGCCAACTTTAGGTTTGTAACTCTTTATTTCACGAATTTCTGAACGCGCCAGTTCTTGATCTCCGCCACATACACGGCACCGGCGCTATCGACGGCGATGCTGTGCGGGAAATCGAATTTTCCTGCTCCTTTGCCGTGTCCCCCGAGCGTACCGACCACCTGACCTTCCATATTGACCTTCACGACCCGGTCGTTCTTACCGTCCGCAACATATACGGCATCTTCGCTCGCGACATAATCGAGTCCCCACGGCGTTCCTACCTTGTCCCATCGGGCGATGAACTTCCCGTTCTGATCGAAGACCTGGATACGGTCATTGTTGCGGTCGGCAACAATCACACGGCCACGCTTGTCGAGCACGACATCGTGCACGAGGTTGAACTCGCCGTCGCCATTGCCCTTCCGGCCCCATTTGGCGATGAAGTCGCCGTTGCGGTCGAATTTCACGACGCGCGAGTTGACGTAGCCGTCGGAAACGAAGAACGTCCCGTTGGGACCGAACGCGATGTTGGTGGGACGATTGAACGCCTCGGTGCTTTCGTTGTCGCCGGGAGCGTTGCCCACGCCGCCAATGAACAGCAGTACGCGGCCCTCGGGCGACATCTTGAGCACCTTGTGGCCCGCGACGTCGATCAGCCAGACGTTCCCTTCGGGATCGACGCGAATCCCGTGGGAGGACACGACGGGGACTTCGCTGAACGCTTTGAGAAACTTGCCGGCGCGGTCAAATTCGACGACGGGATGGGGACCGCGATTGAATACCCAGACGTTATCGCTCTTATCGACTGCCACGCCGGAGCATTCGCCGAAGTTCCAGCCCGCCGGGAGCTTTGCCCAGTTCTCTACCGGGTGATACGGCAGAGGCTGCTGCGCCGGGGCATACGGCGCGAGGATCAGGGGCGTCACCAGTGCCGCCAGAGACGGGATGAATCTTTTCATGCAGCCTACGTTATCGCAATGCGGTTTCCGGCGGAGAATGTGATTCACTGGAGGCATGTTTCGCCTCCGCTTCCTCCTGGCGGTTTTGTGCCTTGCGCCGGCGCTCCCCGCCCAGACTGAAAAGCCCGTTCGCATCGCGATTGCCGGCCTCGTACACGGGCACGTGGACGGATTTCTTCTGCGGCCCGCTCAGTCACGCAAAGATATCCAGATCGTGGGCATCTTCGAGCCGAATCTGACGCTCGCCCAGACGGTCGCGAAACGTTACAACCTGCCGGATTCGCTGTTCTACACGAATCTCGGAAGAATGCTGGACAAAGTGAACGCCGACGCGGTCGCCGTTTTCACGAACACGTTCGATCACGCGAGCGTGGTGGAGATCGCCGCGGCGCATCATCTTCCCGTCATGATGGAGAAGCCGATGGCGGTCAGCATGGAGCACGCAAAGCGCATCCAGAGCGCGGCGGACCGGTACGGCGTGCCCGTCGTGGTCGACTACGAAACCAGCTGGTACAACACCAACCGCGCGATCTTCGACCTGTTCAATAACAGGAAGTCGGCGGGCGCCATCCGGCGAATGGTCGCGATGGACGGCCATCAGGGACCGGAGGAGATCGGCGTCGGGCCGAATTTCCTCGCGTTCCTGCAGGATCCGCATCAGAACGGCGCCGGCGCGCTGTTCGATTTCGGCTGTTACGGGGCGAATCTGATGACGTGGCTGATGGACAACGCGCGTCCGATTTCCGTGGAGGCGACGACGCAGCAGATTAAGCCGCAGATCTATCCGAATGTCGATGACGAAGCGACGGTGATCCTGCAGTATCCGAAGGCGCAGGGCATCATCGAGGCCAGCTGGAACTGGCCGTTCGCGCGAAAAGATCTGGAAGTTTACGGCGAGACCGGTTACGCGATCGCAACCGGGGGCAACTCGATGCGGGTGCGTCTGGGGGATCAGAAGGAAGAGACGGTGACGCCCGAACCGCAGTCGCCGGACCAGCGCGACGCGCTTTCCTATTTCATTGCAGTGGTACGGGGCAAGCGCAAACCGGCGGGTTTGTCGTCCGTGGACAACAATATGATCGTCACGGAGATTCTGGACGCGGCGAGAGAGTCGGCGCGAACGGGCAAAAGGGTGATGCTGCAGTAAAGATGCCTCACCGTGGCTTCGGGCGCCGGGTGGCGAGGTCGTCCCGCACCTCCGCCCAGACGGATTTCTGCCTGCCTTTGCCGGGACGGGGCATGTCGTTCGTGGGTCTGGCGAGCAGCAGCGACCGCAGGGTCTCTTTCTCGGATCGGGGAGAAGGAACGGCCCAGCGGATCCGGCGGCGCATGAAGGAGGCGGAGCGCCAGGAACCGAGTTCCAGTTCGCGCTGCAGTGCGGCGGCGCTGAGGCCGTTCGGGCCAGAGGACATCAGACGAATGGCCCTCAGCCACTTGTGCAGAGGGATCCTCGAATCTTCAAAGACGGTTCCGACAGTGACGGAGAACTGTTCGCGGCAGGCGTTGCACTGGTAGACACCCTGGCGCGCGTAGCCTCCGGCTTCGTTTTGCGCACGCAGTTCTGTTGCGCGACCGGATGATCCGCAGTGCGGACAGACCGGGCCGTCGGGCCAGCGCAATCGCGCCAGATATTGCCGGGCGGCATCTTCGGACTGATAACGGCGGTCGGCCGTGTCCATGGGTTCCATGATAGGCGGATGGGTATATTCCGCGTGTGACAATCCGATCATGAACAAGCGACTCACCGGAGCGTTGGCGGCGTATGCCGTGCTGATTGCGGCGTCCTGCGCGCTGTTGCACGGCGTGGCGCTGAAGATCGTTCTTCTGCTGTTCGTCATGTTCATTGCAAAGACTCTGATCGCGTGGCGAGCGGGGTGGTGATTCCAGGCTGAAACGCGCGTTCCATTCTGGTGTTCCGAATCGGTTCAGCGCGAGGGGAGCGAGGTGCGAAGCGATGCCTAAATCTCCTGTTTATTTCGAGTTGCAAAAGGCCTCGGATTGGCGGCGACCGTGCATTTTCCCGGGTCATGACGACCGCCGCGACGCCCGCCACGCATGAACCCGACCGCGACAAGTTAGTCCTGCAGCACCGTCCCCTGGTTCGCGCCATCGCCGTGCGCGTTTACGAAAATCTGCCGGTTCATGTGGAACTGGATGACCTGGTCCATGCGGGCGTTCTGGGACTCTTCGACGCCGCCGTGAAATACGACGACAACAAGCAGGTCACTTTTCAGAGCTACGCGAAGCATCGCATCAAGGGCGCGATTCTCGACAGCCTGCGGGAAATGGATTGGGCCTCCCGCGATCTTCGGAGGCGCCACAAGAAGCTGGAGGAGATCACGCACGAGTTGGCGGCGACGATGTCGCGGAATCCGACGGAGAAAGAGATCGCCGACAGGATGGGAATGGATGTGGAGCGATGGCGTCAGGTGGCGATCGAACTGCGAATGGTCGGGCTGTTTTCGGCGTCGAGCCGGGCGCCCGAGGACGAGAATCAGAATACGCCGGAGTTTCCGGCCACGGAGGATCTGAACCCCGACGTGCTGACAGGCAGACGGGAACTGCAATCCGTGCTGACGTCGGCGATGAGCACGCTTCCGGAACGACACCAGATCATCATCCGGCTGTATTACGCAGGCGGCAAGACGATGCGCGAGATCGGGGACATGCTCGGGATCAACGAAAGCCGGGTCTCGCAGATCCACCGGGTGGCGCTCGAGCGGATGGCGGAGAATCTGCAGTCCGCCGGGATTCACTCGACCAGCAGTTTATTGTGAAACGATCCTTCGGAGACCGGCGCCGATTCCGACACCGAGAAACGTCGGCACATAGGCGAAGAGCGCAGCCCACGGAAGGCCGGACCCCGGGGCATACGGAGCGCGTGTCACGTGGAAATGCACCAGAGTCTCGGCGGTCGGGATCGCGGCGCCGACTACAAGAAGAGTGGCCGCCCAATGTTCCGGGAAAAGAGCGGTGAGGATGGCGCCCGCGATCAGGGCGAAGCCGAGCGTAACCGGCAATTCGTCGGTACGTGTGTGGGCCCAGAAAACAAATCCGGCCCCGGCGAGAAGAGAGGGCAGATAGACCTTCCACATACTTTGCACTGTAAAGTCGTTTTTGGGTGA
>DASZUZ010000915.1:0-2676 GCA_035547415.1 Bryobacteraceae bacterium
TCGAGGGGCAGCGGAGTGATCGTGGCGATAACGGTGGCCGGGCCTACCGAATCCCCTTCATGCAGTTCGATGCGGGAGAGTTGCCCGGCCACGGGCGACGCGAGCGTGTAGCGGTCGTGCGCGCGAGTTTCACCGTCTTCATCGATGGAGACCTGCAACGGGCCGCGGTTGACGCGCGCTGTTTCGACCTGCATCGGCTTTGGGCGAAGGGAGAGCGCAATCAGCGAGGCGAGCAGAATTCCGACGAGGGTCAGAGTCAGGCGTTTGATCCATCGTTTCATGTGGCGTTTACTCCCGGCTCTTCAGCACTTCCGTCAGATCCATATGACGCAAGCGGCCAGCCACGGCGAGTCCGGAAAAGATCGCCGCCGCAGCGACGACCAGCGCCGCAAAAGCATAAGTTGCCGTGTTCACGACGAGAGGCAGCCGGAATAACTCGCGGGAGAAGAATCGTGAGAGCAACAGAGACAGCGCGAAGCCGAGCAGGAAACCCACGGGGATCGCGGACAGGGTAAGCAGCGACTGCTCGCCCATCAGAATTCTCCAGACTTCCGGGCGAGTATAACCGAGCACGCGGAGGCAGGCGAGTTCGTTGCCGCGTTCGGACAGCGCGATGCGCGCGCCGTTGTAGACGATGCCGAAGGCGATCACGGAAGCGAAGCCAACGAGGAAGGCCGTCGAGATCCAGATGGACTCGCCGAAGGTCTTCCAGAAGCTGGCCAGCATCGCGTCGCGGACCGCAACGCCGCTGATGGAGGGAGTCCGTTTCAGGGTGGAGTAGAGGCGGGGCGCGATGCGGGTATCGACTTTCAGCCACGCGCCGGAAATAGTACCGCCTTCCCGCATGAGACGGTGGAGCGCGGCGGCATCCATGTAAGCGCCGAGGCCCACGGGTTCGTCGACAAGAGCCGCTACCGCGACCTGCCGCACCGGCCGGGCCCCTTCGAGTACCTCAACTGTGACGAAGTCGCCCCGGCGAGCGCCAAGCATCCCGGCGAGTTTCTCATTCAGGATCAAACCGTCCGGCGGCAGGCCAATAGAATTCATGTTCCGATCCACCAGCCTGCGCAATTCGTCGCCGGGTTCCAGACCGAGCAGCCCTGCTCTGTGTGAGCGATGTCCCCGGCGAAGGCGCACGGCGACTTCGCGATAGGGTTCCACCTGCAGAACTCCGGCAAGATTCGCGAGATCATACGCGGCCGCCGCGGGACGCGGTTCCTGGAAGACTACGGTCACGTCTTCGCGCTGCACCTGCTGGAACTGGATCGCGACCAGACGGTTGACGGCGTCGATCGCATACCGTCCCGAAACGACAATCGCAACGGAAAGCGCCACGGCCAGCGCGGAGAACAATGCTCTCCAGGGGCGGCGGTTCAGGTTCCGCACGATCATGCGCGCGGCAGGGCTCAGGAAAAGTCCGAGGCCGATTCGTTCGACGAGGCCAGGACGGAAACTGGCCGGCGGCTCGGGACGCATCGCCTCGGCCGGGGCAAGGGCGACGGCGCGGCGCACCGCGGAAATGGCGCCGAAACAAGCCGAACCGGCGGCGATCGAGAGAGCGAAGAGAATCAGGCGCGAGTCGACCTGGAGCCGCAGGGCAGGGAAGTGGAAGTAGCGCGCGTAGATGTTCATCATGCCGGACGCCAGCCACAGACCCGTTCCGACGCCGGCGATGGCTCCGGCCGTGACGGCAACCAGCGCGAGTTCCACGTAGTGCAATCCGATCTCGAAACTGGTATAGCCAAACGCCTTGAGCACCGCCACCTGCGTTCGCTGCGTTCCGACCAGACGCGACAGCAGAATGTTCAGAAGGAACGCGACGATACAAAGAAACAGCGTGGGCAGAATGATCCCGTAAGCGCGTAACTCACCCAGTTCATCGGTGAGGAAACGAAACGAGATCTGGTCGGAGCGGTCGTAAGCCCCCGTGGAGCCGTAGCGATCCAGGATGCGATCGAGCCGCGAGATGACTTCCCGCGGGTCCGCGCCGCGAGACAGCGTCAGAGCCACATCATTGAAGGCGTCTTTCATGTTGAAGGCCGCCTCCAGAACATCGCGGCTCATCCATAACACTCCGAACCGGCGATTGTCCGGAAAGACTTCGGAGGGACGGATCTCATAGATGTATTCGGGCGAAAGCGCGATGCCGACGATGTGCAGCTGCTCCCATTTGCCGTTCATCACCGCGCCAAGGGAGTCGCCGACTCGGAGGCGGTTGGCGGCGGCGAAGGCTTCGCTGATGAGCGCTTCGCCGCGCCTGCCCGGCTCGATGTAGCGCCCCTCGCGGAGAAAGAGATCGTTCAGCATGGGAACGCGGCGTTCGGGGATTGAGATCAGGCGTCCGGTGGCGGGTTCCGCCAGACCCGGCACGTCAAGGGTTACGTCCATCACGACGCGCGTCTGGACGGCCATGACTCCGGGAATTGCGGAGATGGCCGCTGCAACCGACGCGGGCGCGCGTTTCACGTGGGCGAACACGTCCGCGAAGCGGAAAGCGGAGTAATAGCCGGATTGCGCCAGTTCCAGCGAAAGAAAGGATGAGCGCATGGTCACGTAGGTCGCGATCCCGCAGGTGAGCACCAGCGTGACGGCGATCATCTGTCCGCGCATATGGATCAGGTCACGCAACAGTTTCCTGTGCATCGCGCTCATACGGGTCACCAGCTCAGTTCGCCG
>DASZUZ010000916.1:0-11825 GCA_035547415.1 Bryobacteraceae bacterium
GAATCCATTCTGATCGAGCGCATTCCGGGCAAGCCGACAATCGGCATCGAAGTGCCGAACGTGAAGCGGGAAGTCATCAGCCTGCGCGCCGTGCTCGAGTCGGAGGAGTTCGAATCGTCGCCTTCGCATCTCACGATTTCGATGGGCAAGGACATCAACGGCCGGATCAAAGTCGCGACGCTCGAAACCATGCCGCACGTGCTGATCGCGGGCTCTACGGGATCGGGCAAATCCGTGATGATCAACTCGCTGATCATGTCGATCCTCTACAAATCGACGCCGGACGAAGTGCGCATGATCATGGTGGACCCGAAGCGTGTGGAACTCGGAATGTACGAAGGTATTCCGCACCTGCTCACGCCGGTGATCACGGATCCGCGCAAAGCCACCAATGCGCTTCGGAACGCAGTCCTCGAGATGGAGCGCCGCCTGCGCCTTCTGGCGGAACAGGGCGCGCGCAACATCGATCAGTACAACAAGAAAATTCGGAGCCTGCGGAATGAGCCCCGCAGCCTTTTCAACGAAGAGGAGCCGGCGGCGCCTGCTCAGGACGAACTGAAGCCGCTTCCATACGTTCTGATTCTGATCGACGAATTGGCCGATCTCATGATGCTGGAAGGCAAGAACGTCGAGGAGTCGGTCACTCGGCTCGCACAAATGGCGCGCGCGGTCGGAATGCACCTTGTGCTCGCGACGCAGAGGCCAAGCGTTGACGTCATCACCGGCATCATCAAGGCGAACTTCCCGGCGCGCATCAGCTTCCGCGTCGCCACCCGCGTGGACAGCCGGACGATTCTCGATGTGATGGGATCGGAACACCTGCTCGGCCGCGGCGACATGCTGTTTCTGCCACCCGGCTCATCGCGGCTGATCCGCGTTCACGGCGCATTCGTGACGGAAACGGAGATCAACAAGGTCGTTGAATTCTGGAAGGCGCAAGCGCAGCCGGAATACGATCAGTCATACCTGATCGCGCCGCCGAATGAGGAAGGCGAAGTCGAGGTGGAGGGTGCGGATTCGGGCGAACAGGATCCGATGTACGAGGAAGCCATGCGCGTCGTGCTCGAGATGGGCAAGGCGTCAACCTCCACGCTGCAGCGGCGATTGCGCCTGGGCTATGGCCGCGCGGCCCGGATTCTCGACATGATGTACCGCGACGGCATCATCGGGCCGCCGGACGGAAGTAAGCCTCGCGAGGTACTGAAGCGGCCGGACTGGCTGCGGGAAGTCGATCACGCCTGAAAGTTCGATCCGGCCAACCTCTGATATGCTTGGCAACACTTAAGGGTGATCTGCAATGCCACAGCGCAAGGCAAAAGATTTAACGCATTCTCTGGTAGCCGGTCTGCAGGACATGATTTCGAGCGGGGCTCTGCAACCGGGTAGCCGCCTGCCCCCGGAACGCGTTCTCGCGAAGCAGTTCGGCGTGAACCGGGCCTCGATCCGGCAGGCGCTCAAAGCTCTTGACGTGATGGGAATCGTTCATCAACGCGTGGGCGATGGCACCTACCTGACGCAGGACGCTTCTACAACGCTTCGGGCGCCGCTGGACTTCCTGATTCTGGTCGATGGCATCACTTTTCAGGAGCTGTTCGAGGCGCGGCGCATCGTGGAACCGGAGCTGGCGGCGCGAGCGGCGCGCCGCCGGTCAGAAAAGGATATCGCCGATCTGGAGAAGGAGGTGTCGGCCCTGAAGGCGAAGCCGGATATGGACGCCCAGGACCTCGCCGAACACGACCTGCGATTCCACGAAATCATCTGGCGCGCATCCGGAAACCGGGTCTGCCAGCGCATGTTTTCTTCACTGCACCGGGCGATGTCGCGCAGCCTCAGAGTCACGTCTTCCCTGCGCGATGAAGGAACCCCCATCACCGCGCATGAACAGATGTTCCAGGCGATCCGGGAGGGCGATGCGGAACGAGCGAGAGTCCTGATGTTTGAGCATCTGACGCAGGGCGAGAAAACTATTCTCAAGACCGTGCCGGAAATGGTTCCAGCCTGATTCCACCCTTTCTCACCACATCTTCTTCAGCAGAGCCTTCGCTTCTTTGAAATGCGGGAATTGTTTTTCGTGCGCCTTGAATTCCGGCGTATGAACGCACCGGCGCGCCCCGGAATGATCCACCGGGTAATGCAGATGCAGCATCTCGTGAAACATCACGTACTCGAGCGCCATCCGGGGCGCTCGCGGATCGTCGAAGATCCGGCTGATCATGATCATGTTGTGCGAAGGATCGAAGTGTCCCAGCCGGGTGCGGGAGCGAACGTGGCTCCAGCCAAGTCCCGGCCGCGCCATCATGCCCCCGAAATATTTCCGGTTCAGTTCCTCGAAGACTTCCTCCAGATTGTGCACGCTGCCCTGAGATCCCAGATGGACCTTGCGCCCGCGCGTCTGGCGCACCAGATTGATCCGCCGCCGCATGTCCTTGCGGTTCAGATACAGGCGATAGCGGTGCTCGTATTGCCGCGCCGCGGGCTTGCGATACAGTTTGCCGAGGAGAATGTGAGCCAGAGCCTCCGTCACCGGAGCCGGGGCGTTCTCGAGCAAATCCGTGATGCGCACGGAGATGGCGCCATGCTCGAGACGCACGTGGCTGTCCGCGTTTGCAAACGCTTTGTACTCGACTTCGATCGGCGGAACCGCCGTGCGCGGACGCACTTCGCGGTGCACGCGGCGGAAGATCTCCACCGGCGATTCGAAGAAGAGCGAGCTCGCGACGTTCACCGGCGTCAGGAAGCCTTCGGACGGCTCAACCGGATCGACCATAATAAGAGATTACTGACTTCCCGCTGATGCCCGCGATAAAAGCAAAAATCTCCGCGCTGGGATGCTACGTGCCTCCCCGAGTTCTCACGAATGCCGATCTGGAGAAGCTCGTCGAAACCAACGACGAATGGATTCTCACCCGGACAGGCATATCGGAACGCCACATCGCCGATCCTGAGATCGCCACGTCCGATCTGGCGACCTGCGCCGCAAGAAGCGCTCTTCAGCAGCGCGGAATCGACCCGAGCGAAATCGACGCCATTATCGTCTGCACAGTGACGCCGGACATGCTGTTCCCGTCCACCGTTTGCCTGGTGCAGAAGAATCTGGGGGCCACGAAAGCGTGGGGATTCGACCTCATCGCGGCTTGCAGCGGTTTCGTGTACGGCCTCGCGACCGCGGCCAATTTTATCGGAGCCGGGACGCACCGTAAGGTGCTGGTGATCGGCGCGGACACGATGAGCCGGATCATCAACTATGAAGACCGGACCACGTGCGTTCTGTTCGGCGATGGCGCCGGAGCGATGCTCGTCGAAGCGGCCGGAGATGGCGACGACAACGTCGGCTTCATCGATTTCATGGGTGAGGTGGACGGCTCCGGGGCGCCTTATCTGAACATGCCGGCTGGCGGAAGCCGTAATCCCGCAAGCGCCGAAACGGTCGCGAACAAAATGCACTACGTTCATCAGGCTGGCCAGCAGGTCTTCAAGTATGCCGTAACGAAGATGGGTGAGGTGAGTACGGCCCTTCTGGAGCGGAACGGTCTGACGGCCGCGGATATCGATCTTCTGATTCCCCATCAGGCGAACAAACGAATTATCACCGCCACGGCCGAAAGGTTGGGACTGCCGATGGACAAGGTCCTGATGAACATTCAGAAGTACGGCAACACGACGGCCGGTACCATTCCGATCGCCACGCGGGATGCTGTTGCCCAGGGCAGGCTGAAAAAAGGCGATCTGGTCCTGTACGCAGCGGTCGGCGCAGGGTACACCGTGGGCGCAAGCCTCTGGCGCTGGGCCTACTGATTACGCGCGTTCGCCGGGCGGAAGCTCCCGTTCCGCCCGCTTCAAAGGAAGGCTGTGCGGAACAGCGAGCCTTAACAAAGTCTTGAACTCCGCTGCCTTAGCCATCTCGTTTGCGCGCCTGTAGTAAACGGCGAGAGCCCATGCGGCCATGCCGGGCATGAGTCCGTGTTGTTTCTTCGCCACGCGATCGAGCCGCTCGACAGTGCCTTCAGAAGGTGCCTGCGCGACCAGGTGAATCACGTCGTCGAGCACCTGCAACCCACCGCCGGGTTCGCGATTTTCGAGTTCCCTTGCCTGCCGCGCGTATTGCAGCGCCTTGGGATAATTGGTCTCTTCGAGCAGCGCCAGCGTCGCGAGTACGTACAGCCGGTGTCCACGATAGACCGGAGTCGTGCTGTCCCAGTCGACTGCATCGAGTTCGGCCCTCGCGCGGTCAAACTGGCCGAAGAAGGCTGCTGCCAGAGCCGAGAGGTAAGCCGCAGCCGCATTGGCATGGGGAATGCGCCGCACGCTGCGGTGGTAATGCCGGATGATACGATCGGGCGTGCGGTCCTGCAGCAGCACTCGCACCCGATAGTGCGCGAACCAGATTGCTCCGCCACACAAGGCAAGCGCTGTAAACACAATCGCCAGAACGACGTAATTGCCATTACGCACACTGCCGACCACGCCTGTCAGCAGAATCACGATAAAAAGCCCGGCGACAACCGCCAGACTCACCAGATTTAATTTGTCGGAACGCACCCCTCGTCAACTATAGCGAAGATGATGCCACGCTCCATGAGGTCGCGCGTGACTTCAGGACCAATGCCCAGAACCTCCTCCAGTACAGCGCAGGTATGCTCTCCCGGCTGCGGAGCGCCCAGACCCGAGCGCCCGGGCGTGGCGGAGAGCTTCACAGGCGTTCCGGTGACCCGCTGCGACCCGATTCGCGGAAACATCTGGCGCGCTTCGGACTGCGGATCGGACGCCACCTCCTCGAAGTTTCGTACCGGAGTACAGGGGATTCCCGCCGCTCGCAACCGCTCGATCCACTCCGCGGCGTCCCGCTCAATGAAAACCGCCCCGAGCGTTCGTTCGAGCGCTGGCCGGTTCGTGCATCGGAGCGCATTCGTCGCGAACTCAGGATCATTTTCGAGGTCCGGCCGACCGATCACGCCGCAGAACGTGGACCAGAGCTTTTCACTTCCCACGGCAATGGCGAATCCGCGATCGCGCACCTGAAAAACGCGATACGGCGCAACGGTCGGAAAGCTGGTTCCCAGCGGCTTCGGCGGTACACCCGATCCGAGGTACGTCATGTAATTCGAGGACATCGCCGATATCATGCAGTCCTGCATCGCGACATCCACGTACTGGCCTTCCCCCGTCTGCTCGCGGGCGCGCAAGGCCATCAGGATACCGATTACCGCGAACATGCCCGCTGTCACATCGGCGACGGAATAGCCGCAGCGAACCTGCTCGCCGGACTCCGTCCCCGTCATGCTGACCAGACCGCTGGAACACTGAACGATCAGGTCCATGGCGGCCTCATCGCGCGAAGCTCCGTTCTGCCCGTAACCCGAAATCGAGCAGTAGACCAGCTTCGGATTTCGCGCGTGCACCGTGTCGTACCCGAGTCCCAGACGCTGCATTGTGCCTGGCCGGAAGTTCTCGATCAGCACGTCCATCTTGTCGATGAGCCGTAGGCAGAGTTCAACACCTTCCGGCTTCTTCAGATCGATGGAGATGCCGTGCTTGCCCCGGTTCAGCCCGAGAAAGAATGCCGCGTGCCCGTCCACGAAAGGCGGACCCCAGCCCCGCCCCATGTCGCTGCCCCCGGGGGCTTCGAGCTTGTACACAGTCGCCCCGTAATCGGCCAGCAACAGCGTGCAGTAAGGACCGGCCAGAGCATGCGAGAAATCAAGGACGCGCAGTCCTTCCAATGCCTGCATCATGCGCCGTGCAGCCCCAGCCGCGCCAGAACCCGCCGTACTTTCTTGGGCGAGATCGAGAGACGTTTGGCGACCCGCGCCACCTTGCGACCCTCGTGGTCCCAGATCTTGGGGATGATGAGATCGGCGAAGTCCTCCGTCAGTTGCTGGAAACTGCGTTCGCCGACGACGCCCTGCGACCACGCCTGAAGCGTTGCGTCCAGATTCCCGCCGCGAACCACTTTGGCTTTCAGCGTCTGCAGATCTTCCCAGATATGGTCCTGTACTTCATTCTTGAGAAGCCCCGCGGCCTGATCGCAGATCTCCCGCGCCGAGTCTGTGCTGCCGGAAGAAGTGTTGCAGATGGTGAGTCCCTGCCAGATCAGGGCCCGAGCCGTCAGGCGGCGGTTTTCCGTGCGTTTCGACAACTCAACCGCCTCGCGCGCGGCTTCGAGAGCCAGATGCGCGACCCAGGCGGGATCTTCGATCTCTTCTTCGAGCTTGGTGTTTTCCACCATGCATTCGAGCAGTTTCGCCCGGGCCATCAAAATGTAGTCTTTCTTCTCCTCGCCGAGCGCATACGCCTGGCGAGCCTCCTCATCCGCGCGATACAGATCTCCGCTGTCAAGATGCAGATGGCCGCGATTCACGCATACTGTACCGGCCCCGCGATGGTTTGAATGAAGACGGTAAATCTGCGTCGCCCGGTCGAGGTGAGCCAGAGCCTCGGCGCGCATGCCCTCGTATTCACGGCGCAGTTCGGGCTCGCTCCTTCTTCGCTGAGCCGCATCGGCGTCGATGCGCTTGCGAAGCTGCAGCGCGATCAGGCGTTCGACATATCCCATGTTCGCGAGCGAGCGCGCCAGGTTGCGGTGCTCCGGGTCTCGCTTGCTGTATTCGTCGATCGCCTGCGAAAAGTGCCGGAGCGCCAGGTCGTACCTTCCTTCGCGCCGGTACATGCGACCGTAGCTCGACTGTATATTGCCGAGCGTAATGTAGTCGTCCGTCTCCCGCAGTACTGCTTCCGCTTCCGCAAGAAGCCTCAGCGCGTCTTTCGTGCGTCCTTTCTGGAACAGCAGCCAGCTCTCGGCGACCCGCATGGCCGCCGCCATGGGCTCCATGCCCGCATCGGTCGCGTAGCGATGACCCTCGGCTGCGTGCGTCAGCGCGGCATCGTATTCGCCATTCTTCCGATGGCATCGCGACGTCCAGAAGTGCGCGAGAGCGAGTACGCGAAGATCCGGAACGTCAGCGCGAAGCGCCAATACCAGACCGAAGTTGCTCAGCGCCCGTTCGATATTCTCTTCCCGCACCCACACCATTCCCTGAGCCATCAGTACGTGAACGTAATCGGTCAGACGGAGATGGAATCGCCGGCCCATCGGAAAATGCGCGAGACCGTCCTGAACGACATCGATGTCGCGCCACCCCGCATCGACCCATTGCGCGATGTAGCAAAGCAGCGCGGCGGCGTCGGGGTCCTCGGGGTCCAGCCGGCCTGTCGTCGCCCAGTATCCATCCAGGCGCGCCATGCCGCTGCCGATTCGCCGCAGCCCCAGATCTTCCCGGAGCCCGTTGATGAGATCAGTACGAACGGCGGAAATCATGTGGGTAATAGCGTACCAGATAGTCGTCCGCTGCGGACGACTCGGCTTGGCCTACCCAGCGTTGTTGAGCTGTTCCGCCGGTTCAGTTGTACTAGTATTACGATGCTGACGACGAACGGACACAAGACACATCACAGTGCCCGCGTCATCCTGTTTTTGGGTGCGCCGGGAAGCGGTAAGGGCACCCAAAGCGCCTGGCTTTCGTCGCAGCTTGGGATTCCCTGCTTGTCGACGGGTGAAATACTTCGCTCCGAAGCGAAGCGGAATACTCCGGCCGGGTTCCGGCTCCGGCAGATTCTGGCTTCCGGTTCGTTGGTGAGCGATTCCATGGTGTGCGCCGTGGTCGGCTCACGATTGCGGCGCGACGTTCCCACCGACGGACTCATCCTTGACGGCTTTCCGCGAACCGCGGAGCAGGCCGTATATCTGGACCGTCTGCTGGCGGATCTGGGGCTTCCCCTTCCAACCGCGATTCATCTTCATGTCTCGCACGACGTTCTGTTGCGGCGGCTCACTGCCAGGCGGCAATGCGCGGTGTGCGGCGCCGTTTACAATCTGCTCTCGCGCCCTTCACTGCGGGGTTCCCGCTGTGAAAACGACGGCGGCGCGCTCATCGAACGCGACGACGATTCCGAGGGCGTTGTGCTTCGACGGCTCACGGAATTCGATAATTCGTTGGCTCCGCTGATCGATTATTATCGCGGAGGCGATTATCACCTTATCGACGGCGATCGGGATCCGCAGGCGATCGCGGACGAGTTACTGGATATCGTGACAGCCGAAGAACTCTGCCTGACGGCTTAGTCCGGGGTTTCAGAACGTGTAGCCGATCTTCGCCTCAATCGTTCTCGGCTCCAGAAAGTGCGTGCCGCTGAATGTCGAGAGAAAGTTGTACACCGCTACTTTGTTCGTCAGATTCGCGATCTCCAGCGCGAGCGTGATGCGTTTCGTCCCCTCGCTGCGGTGCAGCAGGTTGTCGGTTCCGATCCCGAGGTTGAATACATTACGAGGCTTCACACGATCGGGATTGTGATCGTCGTTCTCCTGACTCGGGAAGTTGCCATAGCCCCCCTGCGGAAGCACCAGGAGCTTTGACGTCACCAGGCCCGGTTGTGTCCCGCCCCCGCTGATGCAGTTCGTGATGGGATGTGCCAGAGTCGCGGGCATGCCGTTGCACGCAAGCCCGATGGTCATCTGTTGGGCGGGCGAAAGCAGCGAAATCGCGGCCCCCGCGTCGGGAATGCCGCTGACAGCCATGCCGCTGTCGTAGCGATAGGTCAGCGCAATCCATTCTGCATTGTGCGGCCGCTGATAACGCGCGTTCAGCGTCGACTGAAACGCCTGATCGTGATCGATCCGGAATACGCCCGCGACCAGCGGAGCGCCCTGGGGCACCAGGCCGCCGGTTTCCGGCGGGAAATAGCGCGCCCGCGTGTGTCCGAAGTTCCAGTAAGCCTGAAAACCCTTGAGATTCGTTGTGCTGACACGGCCGGTCATGCCATCCAGTTTCGAATTGTGCCAGGCGATCGGAAAGGTAATGGTCGTATTCAGCAGCGTGCTGAAGTCGTAGGCGTTATGCGTGTATTTCCAGAAATAGTCGGCGTCGATCAGGATGTACTTGCCGACGGCTTGCTGGAATCCCGTGTTGAACTGGTTGCGAAAGCCAGGCTGGATCGCCACGGAGTTCGATCCGAACACGTTCTGAGCGAGACCGCCGACGCCGGTGGCGCTCGAAAGCAACAGGTTTTCGTTGAACGGAGTCTCCATCGTCCGCCCGTAGGCGGCGCGCAGAACCGTTCCGGTCTTCTTGATGTTGTAGGCCACCCCGACCCGCGGCTCCGGCTCCGTTTTACTGACCAGCCCGTCGTAGTGGTCGAAACGGAAACCCAGGTTAACCACGAGCTTGCCCGCCGTAATCGCATCGGTGATGTAGAACGCCTGCTGGTTGATGTTGTGAGCGCCGTGGAAAGCGAAGAGCGCCCCGCCTCGCGTCAGATCGTATGCGGCCAGACCCGGTGAGAATGGCGTAACCGAAACCGGATTCTCCGGCGTGTTGGCCTCATACCCGGCGGACGCGCACTGCGAGGGATTCGTGAGCGCGGTATCGGGAATCGCAACCCCGGCCGAATTGATGCATGGAGCGTTGAAGGCCGGATCGGTGAGGCCGAAACCGAAGTTCTCGAGCAATCTCGTCTGCTTCAGATCGATCCCGTATTTCAGGTCATGATGGCCGGTCGTCATCGCAAGATCCGCCTTCACGCCCCAGTTCATGAGCTGACGCTGCTGGCTCTGCGTCGCCGGCGTATCGTTGAGGAGATCGCGGCTGGGGTAATAATTGAACTGATCTTTCCGGATATACGGATTGATTGTCATCAGCATGTGCGAGTTGAAGGTGTGCTGATACCCAGGCGCGATATTCCAGGTCAACACCCGTTGCCGCTGATCCTGCGCCAGCTGGTCGTAATCGTTCGGAATCTGAATCCAGTTGCGCGCGGCAAACAGGTTCAGATGAAAGGCGTCGTTCCCGTTGGGCTGGTAATCCAGACGATCGAAGATCGTCTGGTTGTTTCCCTTGTCGTGAAACGGCGAGAATTCCGGCGTATCCAGGAACCGGCCGCTGCGGACGCCGTCGGCCGCAAAGAAATTACCCCATTTCGAAGTACCGTAGCCAAGCCCGAGGCTGCCGCCGGTCGTGCCGAACGAGCCGTAGTTGGCGCCGATATTCCCGAACAGCTTGCCCGCCCCCAGACCGGAACGCGTCGTGACTTGCGCCACCAGGCTGGTTTTATCGCCGAACTCCGCGTTGGGATTACCCGTAGTCAATTCCATGCTCTGGATGGCGCTCGTGGGCAGTTGCGTGGAGAAGACTTTGCTTTGCTGATCGCTCACCGGTTGTCCATCAATGACGAAACTTACCTGCGAGTGATCCCCGAGAGGATGGAAGGATCCGTTGCCGTCGGCGGCGACGCCGCCGGCGCTGTACGTGATCGCGTCACTCAGGCCGGCGCCCGGACTGACAGCGGGCAGCTTGGAAAACAGGCTTTGATCGACATCGACGTGGGCTGAAGGATCGGTCTCCAGCACGTCGGCGCCGGTAGCTTCAACCGTCACGCTCGTCGTGCTGCCCGCCAGAGCGAGCGTCGCCTTCACCGGAACAGGCACGGCATTTCGAATTGTTACGTCCTGCGAATACGGGCTGAATCCGGGCGCGGTGATCTGAAGATGGTACTGATTGGGAGGAACGTTCAACAGCCGGAATGCCCCTGAATTATCGGCCGCAACGCTCTGCTTGTATCCGGAAACCGCATTCGCAATCCGGACCTCCGCTTTCGGAATTGCCGCGCCGGAAGGATCCATGACGCTCCCCTCGATCGTGCCGGCATTTCCCAGCGACTGCGAAAGAAGAGGAACGGCGCAGGCGAGAACCAGAAGGCAGCGAAACGCGAGATTCCTGAGCATACAATAATCGAATTTCTCAGTTTGGCGTGAAAACGGCGCCGATGCACGACGTATCCGGCAGGCGGCCTTGCAACAACGGTGAATGGCCTGAATCGGCCGATGAACGGCTCACCAGTTCAGCAGATGCCGGATCGTCTGAGCCTGTCTTTTGCTGACAATGAATTCCATCTTATTGCTGAGCGTGACAAGCCAGCGCTGGCTCGTGAGCGTGCTCATTTTGCGGATGTGGTCGATATTCACGAGCGCGCTCCGATGGATACGCCGGAAACTGGTATTTTTCAGCCGCTCTTCCAGCACTTTGAGCGTCTGCGTAGCGAGGAGCCTGTTTTTCGCGGTCACGATCCACACGAGGTCGCCATCGGCCTCAAACGCGTAGACTTCATCGGCATTCAGAAGGATATATTCGGCGCCTGCACGCCCCACAATTCGGCGCGCGGGTCGCTCCGGAACCGAGTCCGCCACCTCCTGAATACGAGCCACGCGTTCGGCGTTCTCGCGACTGCTGGCGCGGCGCGCCCTGGCCACGGACTCGAGCAGTCGTTCCCGTGAAACCGGCTTGAGCAGATAATCGATAGCCCCTGCCTCGAACGCCTGGATGGCGTACTGATCGAATGCGGTGACGATTACGATCGCCGGCAGCCGGTGACTCCCTTTTAACCTCCGAACGACCTCCAGACCGCCCATGACGGGCATCTGGAGGTCCAGCAACACAAGGTCAGGTTGCGCTTCCGCGATCTGATCGAGAGCAGCCGCTCCGTTCTCGGCCTCACCCACGATCTCGACATCGTCGAGCGTTTCCAGTTCTTCCCGCAGGATGCTGCGGGCCACCGGCTCATCGTCTGCGATGACTGTTTTCAGCGTCATCGTCGCTATCGGCGAGTCGTGACGTCGAGCGATCGCACGTCGCCGTCACGCGGATCCACAACGCAGGAGAAACGGAAGTCTTCAGGACCATACCGGCCTACGGCTCGAAATTCGCCAGCCAGCCGGCTGTCTCCGGTGACCGGCCCAAAGCTCAGCCGGTCATACCCGTCCCGGCGAACTCGCTGCT
>DASZUZ010000917.1:0-2722 GCA_035547415.1 Bryobacteraceae bacterium
CCTGATCGGAGCGGTAAGTGAGGTCGCTGCGCTCGGCATAGGAGACGGCCAGCAATTCGGCTTCGCCTTTGACCGCGGCGCGCATCCGCTGAAACGAGGGATACGCCCAGCCATCGTAGGAGCCGGGCTTACCGTCAAAGCCAATGCCGACTCGGGAGAGCGCGTACAACTCTTGCGGGTTCGCCACCGGAAGGGGACGCCAGAGCAAGGCATCAATGAGCCGGAAGGCGGATAGGCAGGCTCCGGTCGCAAGCGCAAGGGAAAGGATGGCGGCCGCGCTCGTAGTCCGGTGCTTCTTCAATTGACGGAGCCCGAAGACCATATCCGACGCCAGAGATTCGAGCCAGTGGAGCATCCGTTGATCCCGATGGAATTCCTTGTTTGCTTCCACGCCTCCGAATGTCAGGATTGCCTGACGGCGCGCCTCTGCCGGGGACAAACCGGACCGGACAAGATCTTCAGTCGCCATATCGAGGTGCTGCGCGAATTCTTCGCTGAGGCGGCTCTCGTCCCGCCGCCGGGTGAACAACGCGCGCAAGCGCGCGAGGAGGCGTCTCACGCTTCTCATGGCAGGTCTTCCGCTTTGTCGGTGAAGAAGCGGCTGATGATCGCCGCCGTTTGCTCCCACTCGCGGGTTTCGGCTTCCAGTTGCTTGCGCCCGGTCCGCGTCAGCCGGTAATAGCGGGCTCGCCGGTTGTTCTCGGACGTGCCCCACTCCGATGAGATCGCGCCTTCCTGTTCGAGTTTGAGCAGGACCGGATAGAGAGTCCCCTGATTCACGGCGAGAAGGTCTCCGCTGATCTGTCCGATGCGCCGGGAGATGCCATAGCCGTGGAGGGGGCCGAGCACGTCGAGGGTTTTCAGGACCATGAGGGCCAGCGTGCCCTGCTTCACGTCCGTCTTGTTGTTTGTCCGCACGCTCTATTGGGTTTCCCAAAAGAATCATACCGGATCTCTATTGGGAAAACAACAGGGAGGAAACTGGCGGGTAATAAGTCCGGATTACACAGCACGACCGAAAATCTTCGGTGGCAAACCGGGCGGGGACTTTGGCTCTTGGGTTCGGGCGCAGAAGGCGCGAGAATCACGGTTTCGCGCGTTTTCTTCACGCGACCCTTTCCTCTCAGCCTCTCTTCAATCGGCTGCCAACAGTCCGGGCAAATATCGAATTCCCTGCCCTCGATTTCCTTCTGCAGACACTCCCGAGCCTGGCCGCACCAGTCACAAACAATCACCGGCGCACCTCCCGCGCCATCGAGTATACGCCGGTGATCGGAGGGTCAGCGGCGTTGGATAAACGTGCCGTTGCTCAGTTCAGACATCGCCTGCCGCAACTGCTCCTGCGTGTTCATCACGATGGGACCGTACCAGGCCACGGGTTCTTCGATCGGCTTGCCGGAGACCAGGAGGAATCGGATTCCCTCAGGTCCGGCCTGGACCGTAATCTCGTCGCCGCGGTCGAACAGGACAAGCGAATGATTGCCGATGTCATACACGGGCGCCGCATCGGGTTGGGCCACCTTCTCGGTCAGGACCGCGCGCGGATCGGACGCGTCCCGAAACGTGCCGGAACCCGCGAACACGTACGCGAACGCGTTGCGCGTGGTTTCGATCTTCAGCCGCTTGCGCTGGCCGGGCGGAACCGAGATATCGACATAGTTAGGGTCGGCCGCGACGCCCTCCACCGGGCCCTTCTTCCCCCAGAATTCGCCGCAAATGATTCGCGCGCGCGTTCCGTCGTCTTCGGTGACTTCGGGGATAGCGCTCGACGGGATGTCCTGGTAGCGCGGAGCAGTCATCTTGAGAGACGAAGGCAGGTTCGCCCAGAGCTGGAAGCCGTGCATGCGGCCCTGCTCGTCGCCTTTCGGCATCTCCTGGTGCAGGATGCCGCTGCCCGCGGTCATCCACTGCACGTCGCCGCCGGTCATCGTGCCCTTATTGCCGAGGCTGTCGCCGTGTTCCACGGAACCGGCGAGCACGTAGGTAATGGTCTCAATCCCGCGGTGCGGGTGCCAGGGGAACCCGGCAAGGTAGTCCGCCGGATTGTCGTTGCGGAAGTCGTCGAGCAGCAGAAACGGATCGAAATCCTTTGTTTTGCCGAAACCGAAGGCGCGCTGCAGTTTGACGCCGGCGCCCTCGATGACAGGCGTGGTCTCGATGATTTTGTTGATGGGACGGAGCGACATAATTTCCTTTCTGTCCGAAGCGGACTGTTACTGCCCGGGAACGGCGATCATTCAGGCTTTCACGAACTGGACATCCAGCGTGATGGTCACATCGTCACCCACAAGAATGCCGCCGGCTTCGAGAGCGCCGTTCCAGGTGAGGCCGAAGTCTTTGCGATTGATCTTCGTAGTCGCCGACAGGCCCACGCGGGTATTGCCCCAGGGATCTTTCGTGGGAGCGGTCGGTCCTTCGACCGAGAACACCGTCTTCCGGGTCACGCCATGGATCGTGAGATCGCCTTCGACGGCCAGTTCGCCGTCCGCCGCGCGGGCGATTCGTGTGGACTGAAACGACAGCGTCGGGAACTTCTCCACGTCGAAGAAGTCGGCGCTCCTCAGGTGAGCGTCACGCTGGACATCGCGGGTGCTGATGGAGGCCGCATCGATGGTAGCCTCGACGCGGGACTGGAGCAGGTCGGTTTCGTCCAGTGTCAGAGTCCCGGCGACGCCGGTGAATTGTCCCTTCACGTTGGAAATCATCATGTGCCTGACTTTGA
>DASZUZ010000918.1:0-12428 GCA_035547415.1 Bryobacteraceae bacterium
GCTGCTTACGTGGGCAACCGCGGTGTGTGGTTCCAGGCGAATAATCTGATCAGCTACAACGCGGTGGATCCGGCCAGACTCAAGGCGCTCGGAATCGACATCACCAATGCCGCCGATCGCCAGCTTCTTACTTCTTCCATCGCTTCTCCCATTGCCGTGTCGCGGGGATTCTCCAAGCCATACCCGAACTTTCCGAACAGCGGCACCGTGATCCAGAGTCTCAGGCCATTCCCGCAATATGGCAACATCGGTTCCAACTGGGCGCCGCTCGGCAAGACCTGGTATGACGCTCTGCAGATCAAGGTAACGAAACGCTATTCGCACGGTCTTGACCTGACCGGCTCATATGCCTATTCGAAGAATCTGACGAACAGCGACGGTAGCGGCAATATCTACGACCGCGGAACGTTTAAAAGCCTCTCCGCCCAGGACTTGCCGCACATCCTGACCCTCAGCATCGATTACAAGCTGCCCGCCTATGGTTTCATCGCCAGCAACCGCCTCGCGCGGCTCGCGCTGGCCGACTGGACCATTGGATCGGTCCTGCAATACACCAGCGGCCAGTTGCTGCAGGCGCCCGCATCGAACAACAATCTCGGAGCCTATCTTCCCGGCCAGTCGACCCGCCAGTTCCGTGTCCCTGGGCAGCCGTTGTATCTCAAGGACCTGAACTGCGGCTGCTACGATCCCACCGTGGAAACCGTGCTGAACCCGGCCGCTTGGGTCGATCAGCCCGCGGGCATATGGGGCAACTTCGCCAATTACTATGGCGATTTCCGCAGCCAGCGCCGGCCGAGCGAGTCCATGAGCTTCGGCAAGCGCTTTCCCGTCTGGCGCGAGCGGATGGCGTTGAGCGTGCGCGTGGAATTCTTCAACGTGTTCAACCGCCTCGTTTCGCTGCCCAACCCGGTCACTTCGAACCCCGCGACGGCTCCGACCCGGCAGAACGGCGTGCTTACCGGCGGATTCGGTTATCTCGCGTTTAACCAGATCTCGTCCAACAACCAGAACAACGTCTACCCGGCCCCGCGCACGGGACAGATGGTGGTACGCTTCGAATTCTGATTCGGAGCGCGACCATGTGGTTTGGCTGGGCGGTTGCGATAGTTCTCGCGCAACCGCCCCCTCAGGAACTCGTTTCCAAAGCCCGTCAGGCGATGATCGCCGGACAAATGGAGACTGCGGAGAAACTGCTGCAAGCGGCGGTATCCGCGGATCCGGGCTCACCGGGCCCCCGCTTCCTGCTTGGCTTCTGTCTCTACCTCGAAAATGATTTCAATCGCGCCGAAGCTGCTCTGGCCCTTGCCGACCAGAAGGACGCACGGGTCAACCTCTATCGAGCTTTGAGCGAGGAAGGCCTCGGCCACGTCGAAGCCGCCACCGGATTCTACAAACAGGCGCTCCGGTTGGCGCCCCGCGATACCGAAACGCACGTGGCGTATGCCAGATTGTTGCGGAAGCTCGGTCAGCGCGAACAGGCGGAAACGCTGATCGACGCGGCGTTGAAGATAACACCCGGCGGCCGCGATGTCCTCTACGCGAAAGGCCAATGCCTTTTCGATCGCGGCGAATATGCTCATGCCGCCGAATTCGGCGAACGCGCGCTGTCAGCCCAGGGGCCCGCGCCTTCAGACCGTGAGATTCACTTTCTGCTTACTCGCGCCTATCTCAAGGCGGGCAAACCCGACCTCTCGGCGAAGCATCGGGCCGTCTTCGAAAGTCTCCCGATGCCCCTGGTCCGCTGATGCTTCTTCTCGCGGCCGCAGCTTTCGTCGGCAGCGCGGCGTGCCGCCCCTGTCACCTGAAAATATCCGAAGATTACGCGCAAACCCCCATGGCTCGATCGAGCGGACGAGTCGGGACCCTCGATCCGGCCCGGTTCACCGCGGCTGGCCATCGTTATCGGATCGCGAATAACCGGCTCTACTTCGACGGCGGAGACGCCCCGTTTGACTACTTCATCGGCTCGAACACGGCCGGCCGCAGTTTCCTCCTCTCGCGCGAAAACTATCTCTTCGAGTTGCCCGTAACCTGGTATCGGGACCGCCGCGGATGGGACGCCTCGCCGGGTTATGAGCGCGACCCGGAGGTCCGCCTGAGCCGCGCCATCGATCCCACCTGTCTCTACTGCCATGCCAGCCGCTTGCAACCCATCTATGGCACGCAGAATCGCTACGCTGACCCGCCGTTTCTCGAACATGGCGTCTCCTGCGAACGCTGCCACGGACCGGGCGGAGACCACGTTCGCAATCCCGTCGCGGCGCGCATGGTGAATCCCGCAAAGCTCGCGCCGGAAGAACGCGATTCCGTGTGCGCCCAATGCCACCTGACGGGAGAAGCGCGCATCGAACGCCCCGGTCGCCGCTTCGCGGAGTACCGTCCCGGCGCCAGACTCTCGGATTACGTGACGTATCTCGTCTGGAAAGATCACGACCCCGGCATGAAAGTGACCAGTCACGTCGAAAAGCTGGCCATGAGCCGGTGCCGGCGCGAATCCGGCGGCGCGATGTGGTGCGGGACGTGCCACGAAGTTCATTCGAATGGAAACCGCACCCAGGCGGCCTGCCTCTCGTGTCACGCGGACGCTCACCATGCCTCCGAGTCCTGCGCTTCATGCCATATGCGGCATTCCGCGGCATCGGACGTCGCCCACGGCGTGGCGACCGATCATTCCATCCCGGGAGCCCGCCGCAGTGCTCCAGTCGGGCGCTCTCTTGTCGCGTTTGAGGGTGCCGCTGACGACCGCGCTCTCGGCCTCGCCTACGCGGAACTCGGCGATCCCCGCGCCCGCGAGTATCTGCTCCGCGCGCAACCCGCGGATGCGCCCGTGCTTCTGCGTCTCGGGCGCTATGAGGAAGTCCTGCGGCGCGATCCGGCGAATCCCGTGGCGCTGGTGAATCTCGGCGTCGTGTACGCCCGGTCGGGCCGCACCGAAGACGCCGCTCGTCTTTGGGAGAAAGCGCTGACCGCGAATCCCGCGATCGAAGGCGCCGCCCTGAATCTCGCGAAGATCAGTCCTCCGGATAAAGCCCGCGCAATCCTGACCCGCTATCTCGGTTTCAACCCCGGCTCCAAAGCTGCCCATCACGCTCTGGAGGCGCTCCCATGAAGGCGCTCTCATGGGCCTGCCTCTTCCTCGGCCCCCTCGTGACGCTGGTGGCGCTGACTCCCCGAGCCGGCATATACGAAATCTGGCCGCCGTCCGCAACAGGGATCGCGTGGCGCCACGACAACGCCAGATCCCCGCGCCGCTACCAGCCCGAATCCATCGGCCCGGGCGTGGCGATCTTTGACTACAACAACGACGGCCGCATGGACCTCTACTTCCCGAACAGCGGTCCGGCCGATTTCTTCCAGCCGGCGAAACCCCTCCGTGCGGCGCTCTATCGCAATAACGGCGACGGGACTTTCACCGACGTGACCAGCCAGGCCGGAGTCGCCAATGCCGATAATTTCGGAATCGGTGTCGCGGCCGCGGACTACGATGGCGACGGCTGGGTCGATCTCCTGGTCACCAACTACGGCCACAACGTCCTCTATCGGAATCGCGGTGACGGGACGTTCGAAGACGTGACGCATCGTGCGGGCCTCGATGCTCCCGGCCTCTATACCTCCGCTGTCTGGTTCGACTACGATAACGACGGCCGCCTCGATCTATTCGCCGGAAGTTTCGTGCGCTACTCCAAAGCGCTCGAAAAGGATTGCAGCACGGCCGGTGTCTATCACTACTGTTATCCCGCCAGTTACGACCCGGCCCCATCGAAGCTCTACCGGAACAACGGCGACGGAACATTCACCGACGTGAGCCGGCGCTCGGGCATCGCCGGCCATCCCGGCAAAGTCTTTGGCGCCGTCGCCGTCGATCTTGATGACGACGGCTACATGGATCTGTTCGTCTCGAACGACTCCGTCCCGAATTTCCTTTTCCATAACCTTCGCGACGGGCGCTTCGAGGAGATCGGTCTCGAAGCAGGCGTCGGTTATTCGGATGACGGGATCGCCCGCAGCGGCATGGGTGTGGACGCGGCGGACTACGACGGCGATGGCAAGCCCGACCTGTTTGTCGCCAACCTGAATCGGGAACGCTTCTCGCTTTATCGGAACCTCGGCTCGCTTTCCTTCCGCGATATGGCCGGATCTTCCGGCGTCGGGCAGGAGACTTATATGTATTCAGGCTGGGGCCTTCGCTTTCTCGACTTTGAAAACGACGGCCATCTCGGGCTGGTGCTGGCCAACAGTCATCCCGACGACCTGATTGAAGCCTCGCATATGGGCCTTACCTGGAAGGAACCGCTCCTGTTACTGGAAAACCGGAACGGCGTATTTGTCGATCGCAGCCTGGACGCCGGCGATGCTTTCCGCCGGAACTATCCCGCCCGCGGACTGGCGGTGGGCGATCTCGATAACGACGGCTGGCCCGACCTCGTGATCGCCAATAATGGCGACGCCCCCGTGATCCTGCATCATCGTGGAGGTCGGAATCACTGGATCGGACTCGCTGGCCTGCAACCCGGCGACATCGTTCGCTGGCCAGGCGGCATCCGGTTCGTGACGGCGGGCGGCAGCTATCTCTCCTCGCAGGACCCGCGCCTCGTCATCGGCCTCGGAGAAACGCAGACGCCCGAGTGGATTGAAATTCAGCGCCACGGACCGGGCGCGCGCACCTGGCGTCTGGTCCGGCCCGAGGGAGATCGCTATCATGCAATTGCGCGCGATCCCCTGTAACAGACTTCATCGTTTTCGTTCTGGTTGTTTACGTTAACACGCTCCTGGCAGTCATCCGCCGGGTATTTTCGCCGGATCCCCAGGATAGTATCTTGGACATGAATTTCTCTCGCAGAAAGGCCCTTCAGGCCGCTGGAGCCGGTGCGCTCTCGCCCTTCGCGGCGAGTCTGTTGCCCGCCGCTCAGGTTCCCGCGCCGCCCAAAGAAGGACCCAACACGCCGAAGATCGCCGTGAGTATGACCGATGGCGGCGCCGGCGCTGCCGGCCGCGGGCCCAACGCGGACCGCACCATTGCTCCCCGTCGCATCAAGCAGCTCGGCGTCGATCACGTGCTCGGCGGAGGTCCGGCCGCGCCCTGGACCGAACAGGGCCTCACGAATCTGATCCAGCCATGGAAGGCGGCCGGGATTCAGGTCGCGAATCTGATGATCAATCTCTCGCCCGACATCATCTACGGCAAGCCGGGCAACAAGCGCGATGAAGACATCGAGAAGATCAGGCAATCGATCGTCGCCGCGGGCAAGGTTGGTCTTCCCGTCATCGAATACAACTTCTACGCTCACCGCGCCATGGAGGGCTACTTCGAAGAGATCGATACCGCGCGCGGCGGTTCCAGTTGGACCGGCTTCGATTATCAGCTTCCGCAAACAGCCGCGCAGCAATACCAGACCCGCCCGGCGGAGAAAGGGATGAAGTTCAAAGATCTTCCGCCTCTGCCCGAGGAAGGCGCCCACAACCTCGATGAGATGTGGCGTAACATCACTTACTTCCTCAAAGCTGTTATCCCTACCGCCGAAAAATCCAACGTTCGTCTGGCGCTGCATCCGAACGATCCCCCCGCTCCCGTCAGCCGCGGTTCGCAGCAGATCATGGGCTCCGTCACCGGCTGGAAAAAGCTCATCACGATCGTCGACAGCCCGTCGAACGGCATCACGTTCGATTGCGGAGTCACCCGCGAGATGGGAGAAGATCCGGTCGAAGTCTGCCGGTACTTCGCTTCACGGGACCGCATCAATCACGTTCACTTTCGCAACGTGCTCGTGATCAAGCCCTACGAGCGGTACCGCGAGGTCTGGATCGACGAGGGTATGAACAATATGTTCGCCATCATGAAAGAGCTGGTGAAGAACAAGTACAACCACCTCATCTACCCCGAACATCCGCGCAAACTGGATTACGACGCCGAACGTGGGCCTATCGGCGGCTATCCGGGCGGCGGCGGCTATACAGCGATCGCTTACAACGTCGGTTACGCCCGCGCGATGCTGCAGGCGGCGATGTCCTGATTGCGAGCGCATACGGATTTGAACCCGAAATGAGAATAACGATGACTAACAAAGCAGGTTATTGGGGCAGGTACGGCGTCGCTCTCGGCGCTCTTGCTTTTGGCGCCTTGACGGCGTCGCAGGCCCGTGCTCAACTTTTCAAACTATCCAAAGAGGAACTGATCGAGTACACTCCGCAGAATCCGTTCGATCGCTTTCCGGACGGCCGCCCGAAGGTTCCGGACAGCGCTCTCGAGCGCGCGCGCGGAATGTCGTCAGAGGAAATCTTCGCCGTACTCCCGGGCAAAGGCTTCCGCAACCAGTACGCCGACGGCTTTCAGGTTCTCCATCCCGGTAAAAAACTGGTCGGGCGCGCGGTTACGGTGCAGTTCATGCCTCTCCGGCCGGACGTTGACGGAGTGATCAACGCAAAGGCAAAAGCGAACGGCATCAAACGCCTGAATAATCAGGTACCGATCGACATGCTCCAGCCCGGAGACGTGCTGGTCGTCGACCTGATGAGTAAGAAGGAAGACGGCACGATGGTGGGCGACAACCTCTTCTACTACATCATGAAGACGACAAAGAGCGCCGGTCTCGTGGTGGACGGGGCGATTCGCGATCTCGAAGGCATCTCCTCCATGGACATGCCGGCCTACTTCCGGTCCGCGCACCCGAGTTATCTCACCAACGTGATGCTGACGGGAATCAACATTCCCGTGCGGATCGGCAACGCGACCGTAATGCCCGGCGATCTGGTCGTCGGCGATCCGGAAGGCGTGTATTTCATCCCGCCGCAGTTAGTGAATCAGGTGCTGGATAACGCCGATGTCGTGCATATTCACGACGAGTGGACGCGCAAAAAATTCGACGAAGGAAAGTATAAGTCCGGGGAGATCTATGGAACCCCGAGCGATCCGGCGTTAAAGAAAGAGTATCAGGAGTATCTGCAGAAACGCCTCGCCGAGATTCGCGGGAAGTCTTCCTCGAAGTAGAGAAAATTACCCAGGCAATACGCCACGGAGTGACGTATTGCCTGAGTCAGTACATCGCATAGCGCTGCTTTTGTAAGTTCCGAATCACTCCTCGCGCGTATTCTTCCTTCCTTGTAACTCCGGTTACCCCGCGTGCGCGGAATGCCTTCGACCTCCGTGGAAAAGCAGGTATTCTTTGGAATCCTGATCTCCACTGATGGAAGTCCTGAACGAATATTTCCGTACGGAACAACCGCTGCTTTCCATCGTCGTTCCGGCATACAACGAAGAAGCCACACTTTCGGATATCGTGGCGCGTCTCCTGTCCGTCCCCGAAGCGGGCGAAATCGTCATCGTTGACGATTGCTCCACCGATGGAACGAGGATCATCGCGGACCGGCTCGCGGCCCAACACCCGAAGGTCAAAGTCGCTCACCACAAAATAAACGGCGGCAAGACCGAGGCGCTCAAGACCGGCTTTGCCCTCACCACCGGACGCATCGTCATCGTGCAGGATGCGGATCTCGAATACGATCCCGCTGAAATCGGGGACGTAATTGCGCCGATTCTCGAAGGTCACGCCGACGTTGTTTACGGCTCGCGCTTTCTGGTGCGCAAGGCCTCGCGCGTGCTCTACTTCTACCACTATCTCGCCAACAAAGGTCTCACGTTTCTTTCGAACCTCTGCACCAACGTCAACATGACCGACATCGAAACCTGTTACAAGGCGTTCCGCGGCGAGATCATCCGCAACATGACGATCACCAGCGCCGGCTTTGGCTTCGAAGTGGAAGTGACGGCGAAAGTAGCCAAACTCGGCGTGGCTATTTACGAGGTGCCCATTTCTTATCACGGTCGCACTTACGAGCAGGGTAAGAAAATCGGGATGAAAGACGGCGTCGCGGCCCTCTGGTATATCTTCCGGTTCAATTTCCTTTGCAGTCTCAAGGACTCGTTCCGCGCTCTTCCCGATATCGGAAACGCGCAACGGGCCGCAAACGGGAAGGACTACGGATGTGAATGTTAGCCCCGCCAGTCGGGACCGCCTCAGTTGGGCGATAGTCCTCTCCGCCTGCCTGTTGCAGATTGCTCTCGGAACCACGCTGGCGCGGACCACTCTGCCATTCTGCGACGAAGGCTTCTATGGCGTGCCGGCGCACGTCCTGAGTGTCACAGGCTCGCTTCGAAATCCCGTGATGGAATCCGCCGGTGTTCCCTATCTGCGCGGGATCGATCGCGTTTTCTACTGGATGGCGCCCATGGGCATGGTGCTTCAGGCAGCGGCGTTCAAAGTATTCGGTTTCGGTCTTCTCGTGCAGCGCGGTTTGTCCGTCCTCTGTGGTTTGGGCGCGGTTCTCTTCTGGTTTGTGGCGCTGCGCCGCCTGATTGGCGACCGCGTGGCTGCCTTGTCGGCGCTCTTGTTGTCCGTCGATTCTGTCTTTCTCTCGCTTTCGTCCCGGGGGAGATCGGATATCATCAGCCTCTTCCTTGCGATGGCGGCCCTGGCCGCTTACATGCACTGGCGGGAGCGGTCTCTGTCGATGGCTCTGGCGCTCGCCAACACGGCTTGCGGGTTGAGCGGCATGGTTCATCCGAACGGCGGGATTGCGGCGCTGGCCTCGCTGGCTGTAATGACTCTGTATCTGGACCGAAAGCGCCTGGGCTGGCGTCACATGGCCATCGTCGCGCTTTGTTACGGAGTGCTCAGCCTGGGCTGGGGCCTCTATATCGCCAAAGCGCCGCATCTGTTCATCGCGCAGTTTTTCGGAAACGTGGCCGGCCGGCTCGGAGGTCGGACGAGCGTGACTCGCCTGATCGGTGGCGAGGTGGCGCGGTATGTGTCGGCTTACGGTCTGGAGGACGCGCACGGGATAAAGCTGGTGCGATATCTCTTCCCGGTGTTATATCTGTCGGCTGTTCTGTTCTGTGCTTTCTCAAAGGACCTTTGCCGCCGGTCCGCAATTCTGCTCCTCATGTTTCTCGCCGTATCGCTGACTCTCGTCTTTCTGGAAGGCGCAAAACAGGGCTGGTATCTGGTAAACCTGAGTCCCTTGTTCTGCGCGTTTCTTGCTTTGACGATGTATCGCCTCTGGAATAGCGGCCATGTCCTGGCGCGAACGGTGGCGGTCGCGCAGTCGCTCCTGGTTGTGCTGGGAGTCGCCAGCCTTATCTATTCGGCCGCAAACCAGAGATTGGAGCGGGTCTACGACCCGGCGGTGGCCTTTCTCAATACTCATCTCACGTCGTCGGACGTCGTCTTTGCGCGTTCGGAATTCTACTTCGGCCTGCATTGCCGGACCTGCCTCCGCGACGACGCCAATCTCGGTGAATTTTCCGGCCAGCGCGCGGATTACATCGTTCTCGAACCGGACTATACGGAACACTTATCGGAACTGCGGGACAAGAAACCCGCGCTCTACGGTGATATCGAAGGTCGCCTGAACGCAAATTACAAGGAAGTATTCCACAACGCGGCTTACCGGATCCTGCGCCGGACGACCTGACCCATGGGAGGCGGCACATGAACGAAGAAATCCGACGCAAAATCCTGGCGCTTCTGGATCAGCACCGGATCATGACGATTGCCACGCTGCGGCCGGACGGTTGGCCGCAGGCCACGACAGTAGGTTATGCGCACGAAGGTCTGACCCTTTACTTCCTCTGTGGCCCTGACAGCCAGAAGGCCGCAAATCTGGCGCGGGACGATCGGGTTTCTTTGACCATCGATCACGACACGCCGCAAGTGATGGACATCGTCGGACTCTCCATGGCGGCGCGCGCGCAGGTCGTCGTCGATCCGGCCGAGTCGGAAAAGGCAATGCGCCTGCTGATGCGGAAATATCCGCCGCAGGCGTCGATCCCCCTCCCGATGCCGTCACCGGCCGACGTCCGCGTATTCCGCGTCACTCCGACCGTGATCTCCGTCCTCGACTATTCCAAAGGCTTCGGGCACACCGATCTCGTCGCCTGCTGAGTGACACACTCAACCCGCCACGTTGTACTCGATCGCCGTAACATCGAAACGGGCATAAGCGAACTCGACGCCATCCATCACCCACGCCACCTCCACGCGCGCGGGCACGCGAAAGCGGCCGAACTCCCGGTACTCGCCGCACCGCCCCACCCAAGTCGTGAGAACAGCCTTCCCGCCGCCCGTATCCCGACAACGTTCGCCGCAAATCGTCTCCACGCGCCCTTCCGCGTCAAACGCGAACGTAGCTGCCACCGGCGCGCCCTTCTGGATCAGGTACGCCGTCGCCGATTCTTCGCTGACCGGTTCCCACCGGATCGTCTCGCCGGCGAACGCATACGGAAACCAGATCGCCTCGGCCAGCCACCGCAGGCTCGCGCCCTGGTCGATCTCAGGTCCTCTCGCGTCGGCAATGGTGAACAGCGATTCCAGTTTCACCAGCATGTTGCCGCGTCCCTGGTGCAGCCGGTCGCAGGCATCGATCCACATCAGCGGCCCCGACCGGACCGTGGCGCTCCACACGAACTCCGGCGTCGCCGCCGTGAAATACTCGACGCCTTGAATCGGCAGCCAGCGTTGTTCCGGCTTCGGACGGAAACTTCCCCCGTGCTCCAGGCGAACCGTGCGAATCGCGGGCGCGCCCTCCCCGATCGCGAAGCTGAGATACCGTTGCACGCAGGCGGGCAGGGAATTCCACCGGGCAGCGAGTTGCTGAGGTCCCACCGGCGGCATCGTCATCGACAGCAATGTCCGCACACTCCGGGCCACCCGCCTTCGGAACACAGTACGTCCGGCGAGCGGCGCCAGAGCAATCGCGGCCAGCGAGCAGACGACCAGAGCAGCCATAACGCCCGATCAACGATATAAAATAACGCGAGATGCGCGCGCCTTCCGCGCGGCGCTGTTCGACAGGAGCGAATATGTGTGATCAGGATTATTTCGAGAAGGACCGGCAGGAGTACGAGAATCGCGGCCTCGTAACACGCAAGCAGTTCGGCGTCATGCTCGGCGCCGGTATGGCCATGATGCTGCCGAAAGTCGCCAACGCGGTGACGGTCGTCGAGTCCGACGTGACCGTGCCAACGCCCGACGGCTCGGCGGACGCTTACTTCGTGCACCCGGCGAGCGGCGCGGCTCCCGGCGTTCTCATCTGGCCGGACATTTTCGGACTCCGGCCCGCCTTCCGCCAGATGGGCAAGCGCCTGGCCGAATCCGGCTATTCGGTGCTCGTGGTCAATCCCTTCTACCGGCGCCAGAAAGCTCCCACCGCGGGGGAGGGCTCGGCAACGCCGATCCAGCAACTGATGCCGCTCGCGCAGAGTCTCACCGAGACGACGCAGATGACGGACGCGAAAGCCTTCATCGCCTGGCTCGACAAGCAGTCTTCCGTGGCGAAGAATCGGAAGGTCGGCACGCAGGGTTACTGCATGGGCGGCCCGATCGCGTTTCGCACCGCGGCCGCCGTCCCGGATCGCGTCGGAGCCGTTGCCTCCTTCCACGGCGGCGGACTTGTGACGGACAAGCCGAACAGCCCGCACCTGCAGGCCGCAACGAGCAAGGCGCAGTTTCTGATCGCCATCGCGTCGAATGACGACATGCGCTCGCCCAATGACAAGAACATCATGAAAGAGACGTTCGCCAAAGCGAACCTGCCCGCCGAGATCGAAGTGTACGCCGGAGCCGCGCACGGCTGGTGCCCGCCCGATTCAAAGGTCTACAACGAGCATCAGGCGGAAAAGGCCTGGAGCCGCCTGCTGGACCTATACGGAAAAGCCCTGGCCTGAGGAATTCTGATCCATTGCCGTTTCATGTGGGGTCGGGGCTTCGGCCCCGCCGCCGGGCTTCCGCCCGGCGCAAACCACGCGTTCAACTGATAATACATTCGTGACTACTTGTGTTTCGCGGCTTTCCCGCAAGCAGGCAAACGGCGCCT
Source organism: Bryobacteraceae bacterium (assembly GCA_035547415.1). Taxonomy (GTDB): domain Bacteria; phylum Acidobacteriota; class Terriglobia; order Bryobacterales; family Bryobacteraceae; genus BOG-234. The sequence continues at coordinate 11,869 of DASZUZ010000918.1, forward strand.
GACAGGCATTCCAATGCCTGATTTCTATGAGTTCTTCGCCGGTGGCGGCATGGTTCGGGCCGGGCTCGGTCAAGGGTGGCGATGCGCCTTCGCCAACGACGTCGATCCTAAAAAAAGCCGCAGCTATCGCGAGAACTGGGGCGGCGCCGAACTCACGACCGCCGACGTCGGGTCACTCGCCGCGTCTGACCTTCCCGGCCGCGCCGACCTTGCCTGGGCATCCTTCCCGTGCCAGGACCTTTCTCTCGCCGGAGCCGGGGCTGGCCTGAAGGGGAACCGGTCTGGAACGTTCTGGCCTTTCTGGCGGCTGATGAAGGGGTTGATCGCGGAAGGCCGGGCGCCTCGACTCGTGACTTTGGAGAACGTCTGCGGCACGCTGAACTCCCACGGTGGCACAGATTTCGTTACGATTTGCGGCGAGGTTTGGCAAGCCGGATATTCCCTCGGCGCAATGGTCATCGACGCATCCCGCTTCGTCCCGCAATCGAGACCGCGTCTCTTTATCGTCTGTGTTCACCAGAGTGTCACTGTCCCCGACGCTTTGATTCTGAACGGGCCGT
>DASZUZ010000919.1:0-5880 GCA_035547415.1 Bryobacteraceae bacterium
GTTATCGCGTTCGGCGTCCACCGTCACCTTCTCGCCGTCATGGAAATCGGAGGCATGAGCCGGCTTGCCGTTACGCACAAATTTCGTGCCGTGCGTGATGTACATGCGCATCGTCTCGCCGCTTTCCACCTGAATTTCGACGAACTTTCTGTCCGCCGATTTGAACACGCCATCAAATGTCGCAATGGCATTGGGAACCACCTGCATCAATAGCCCGAACAACAGAACAATCGTGGAGAAAAAGGTCATTCCTCATCATCCTTCTTCCCTTTCCCCGCTTTGGCGTCCGGCTTCTTCCCTTTCTTCAGATCGAGGTCCGGAATGCCCATGTTGCCGCTGAGCTTTTCAAGGTCGTCCATGTTCATCACGCCGCTGATGTAAACGACGGTGAGTTCCCTTGCCTCCGTCGATATGATCGCCACGCCGCCAAACCGGCTGTTGGGGAGCGGCTGGACGTAGATTTCGGACAGTTCCTTTCCTTCCTGCGATTCAATGATCTTCGACCACTGCTGCTGCCTCAGATACGTTCGCAGCGGTTCGACATCCGCCTGGTTGTACTGGCTCTCCCTGTCGAACTCGTAAGTCCGGATGTAGATCCCCTTCAGCCCGTCCACCAGCGATCGGATCGTCGCCGCGTCATCGTCATGACCGAGAAGACCGGACGCCAGCTTCAACATGTCGCTGTTCAGCGTGATCTTGGTTTTATTCGTCGCGATTGCGTCAAACTTGTCGAGCGAATGAAAGTCAAATGGCTGCTGCGCCATCACGGGCAAAGCCAGCCCCATCGCCAGAACGAACGTTTTCATAATGTGTGCCTCGTGGCGCGCTGAATTCTTTCCTTCGTATGCCGCAACTGCACCCGGGTAATCGTGAGTGCGGTAATCAGTTGCCTGCGGGCTTCGAGCGCGCGGGCCTCCTGCCTGCGGTGATATTCCGACACGGCAGGCGGAACAACCGCCGCAAGCAACAGGCCGGCGGCTATCGCCCACAATGCCGGACGACTCCGGAACGGAATGGGCGTCACCTTGGTTTCCGCCGCCCGCGCGACCACCCGGGCGGCGAAATCGGGTGACGGCGATTCGCGACGGAACGCTTCGCGCAGTTCTTCCTCGAAGTTCACGAGCAAACCTCCTGATTCCTCAGCTTGCCGCGCAACAGCGTGAGCGATCGATGCAAATGACTTTTCACCGTACTGATCGGCATATCCAGAACTTCCGATATTTCACTGGGGTCAAGATCTTCCTGATAGCGCAGCAGCACCACCGCCTGCGCCTTCTCCGGGAGCGTCCGGACCAGCATCCGTATCCGGTCCCGCAGCATCAGGTCGGGATGCGCCGCTTTGTCCGAGGGTTCGGGCACATCCTCGAGCCCGATCCGCGGCCTGAGCTTGCGCTTTCGCACTTCGTCGATCGATCGATGGCAGATGGCGCGCCGCAGCCAGCAGGTCGCATGCGCCGGGCTTTCAATCCGGCGAAGCTGCTGATAAAGCTGCAGAAAGACGTCCTGCGCCAGTTCCTCGGCTCCCTCCCTGTCGCGCAGAAAGCGCAGCGCGAGGCTGAACACCATCGACTGGTTGTCCGCGACGATCCGGGCGAAATCAAGCCCCACAATCGCTATTACGGACGACGGAGCCGGGAGATTGCAAGGCCGGAATGAAATCCGCTACAGCGTGGCGGCGGTGGTGAGGCGGACGGTAGCCTTCGCGGCGGCGTCTTCAATGACAATGGCGCCCTTTTCCAGCCGCACGTCGTCGATGTTGAACATGTTCGCGGGAGTGCGCGTGTAGAACATCAGAAACCGCGAGCCCACCTTGGATTTCGCCGGAAGCCAGCGATACAGCAACGTCCCGAACAGCGAATTCTGCTCGATAACCTCACGTCGCGGCAAGTCGAAAGGCATCGTCGAGAACTCGAGCCCGCGCGCCAGCATCCCGTTCTTCGGATAAAACTCCCAACTCTGCACCCACGGATATTCGGAAGGGCGGAAAACATATCCGAGCAGCAACCGCCGCTTCGGATTCAGCATCGTCACGAACACCGTTTTCCGCTTCGGATCGAGCAGGCACGTCGTATGATCCCCTGAATTCGGCGATTTCGGCGCCGCCCTCAAATTGATGAACTTCCCATCTGCTCCCGGAGCAAGCGGCCATTTGAATTCCTGATCCGAGGGAAGCCGGTGCGGCAGTCCCATCGCCTTCGCCGGATCGTACGGACGGGTTTTCGCCCGCACTGCGGGCATGTCAACGACGGTGACGTCCGGCTCCAGAAACGGCGCTCCGATGGTCGCGTGCTCCGCCCAGAAGATCGGCCGGTCGAATCCCAGCATGCTCTCGATTTCCGTGTCTACCTGAAGGACCTGCTCCCCTTCCCGCAGCCGCATCGTCCGAGTGACGTGCTCCTGCGCGATCGGCAGATCCGCCGTGAACGAATAAATGCCCTCGCCCTTCACGTAGCTCGAATCGAGTGCGAATTCCTTCCCGTGGGCTTCGCCGTGTCCGGGCAGCCCCGCCGCCTGCTCCTCCTTCGACACGCTGCCGAAACCGTCGACGCACAGGAAATGGCCGGTCACGTCCCCAAACGTATTCTTGTCCTTCGCTTCCCTGGCCAGCCGCGCCGGGTTCCACAGCGGGCTCAACTGCGCGCGATCGTCCTTCAGAACCACGCTCGCGATCATTGTGCCTTCCGGCAGAACGAGCACTTCGAGCCGGTTATTCCCGATCAGCACGGCGGGGCGATTTTCAAACTTCTGAGGACCGGCCGCCAACGCGAGCATGGCAGCCGCGACCAGCAGGATCAGGCAGTATTTCGGCATAGGCAAAGTGATTATACGCAAGAACCCGATGGGCGCCATTCCGCAATGGGTCGACAGCGCCGCCCTGCTGTCAGATAATCGAAACATTCATGCGAGCCGGGCTGATTGCCGGGATGTTTCTTCTCGTCGCGGCGGGCGCGCTGGCGCAACGATTCGGCGGCTTTGGAGGTGGCATCCGGTTCGACGGCCACGACGAAGGGGCCAGCCCCGCTTTTCCCGCGCGCGGCGAATTCCACTTCGTCCGCCTCGAATATACCGACCTTCCTCGGTTCCATCGTGGCTACGGCTTCGGGTCCCGCAACGGGATGGGAAACGGCTGGTGGCTCGTGGACTGGCCGGATGCCGACGAACATTTCTCACAGGGCATAGAACGGCTCACGCGCGTGAATACGGGCGAGCCAATCCACCTCCCGCTCACCGACGACCGCATCTTCGATAATCCCTGGATCTATGCGACGCAGACCGGATGGTGGGGATTGACCAGCGCGGAGACCGCGCGCCTGCGCGAGTACCTGCTGCGTGGCGGCTTCCTGATGGTGGACGATATGTGGGGTCCGGGTCCCGAACAGTGGGAAGTGTTCACCGGAACGATGAGCCGGGTGCTGCCGAACAAAGCGATTTCGGATATTCTGGAACGCGACCCCGTGATGCACGTGCTCTACGACATCCAGGACAAGGACCTTTCATTCATTCCCGGCACCCGTCATCTGCGCCGCGGACCGGGCGGAACTGTGATCGTGCAGCAGCCGTTCGGCACAAAGCCCGCCTGGCGCGCGATGTACGACGACAGGGATCGCATGATGGTAGCAGTCAACTACAACACCGATATCGGCGACGCCTGGGAGTACGCGGATGCTCCGGAGTATCCCGAACACATGACCGCCCTCGCTTACCGGTACGGAATCAACTATCTGATCTACGCGATGACGCATTGATGCCTATGACACGCCGTCAACTCCTGCAAGCCGCCGCCGCGGCGCTGCCGCTCTCCGGGGCGGCGACACGATACGAATCCACGTGGGACTCGATTGATCGACGCCCCTCCCCGCCCTGGTATCAGGACGCCAAATTCGGGATCTTCATCCACTGGGGCCTGTACTCGGTACCTGCCTTCGCCGCGCCGCGCGCGGAAAAACAGAACCCGTATGCCGAGTGGTACTGGAATTCGCTGACCAAAGGCAAGAGCGGCGATCCCTCCGGCAGCGCCACATGGGATTTTCACCGCCGCGTCTATGGAGCCGGTTTCGAGTACCAGCAGTTCGCCCCGCTTTTTCGCGCCGAACTCTTCGATCCCAACCGCTGGGCCGCTCTGTTTGAACGCTCCGGAGCGAAATACATCGTGCCCACGTCGAAACACCACGAGGGCTTCGCCCTGTGGCCCAGCAAAGATGCGGACCGCACCTGGGGCCGGCCCTGGAATGCCGTTTCGACCGGTCCGAAGCGCGACCTCCTCGGTGACCTCACGAAAGCGGTCCGCGCCCGCGGACTCCACATGGGCTTCTACTACTCGCTGTATGAGTGGTACAACCCCCTCTGGCTGAAGGACAAACCACGCTACGTCCGGGAACACCTGTTCCCGCAATTCAAAGACGTCGTCACGCGCTACCGGCCGGATATCATCTTCTCCGACGGCGAATGGGAATTGACCAGCGCCGAATGGCACAGCCCCGAGCTGCTGGCCTGGCTGTTCAACGATTCGCCCGCGAAAGACAACGTGGTAATCGACGACCGCTGGGGCAAGGACACTCGCCACAAGCACGGCGGTTATTACACGACGGAGTACACGGCCGGCCTGCAATCCGGCGCGCATCCGTGGGAGGAAAGCCGGGGCATGGGCTTCTCCTACGGTTACAACCGGATGGAGACGCTTCAGGATTACCACACCAGCCGCGAACTGACGCTGATGCTGATCGATATCGTAAGCCGCGGAGGCAATTTCCTGCTCGATATCGGACCCACGGCCGACGGCCGCATCCCCATCATCATGGAGGAACGGCTGACGGAGATTGGCGACTGGCTGCGCGCCAACGGCGAAGCGATTTACGGAACCCGGAACTGGCGCTCGACACGGCAGTGGAGCACGGGAACCGTTCCGACGTTTGAGGAGAAGGAATTCCGCGGCGAATACAACATTCGCAAACTGGTCGATGAACCGGCTCCCGGTCAGGCGCGTATCGAAGCGTTCTTCACCGCGAAGGGGAATACGGTTTATGCGATCGTTCCGCGCCGCCTGCCGCGCCAGCTTGTTCTGAAGGATCTGCGCGCCGCCGACGCCGTGCTGCTCGAATCGGGTGACAAGTTGCCGGTTCACGCAACCGGCCGCTCGCTGACGGTCACGATTCCCGATGCAGTGAGAGACAAATCGAGCGACCGTGTGGCATCGGTTATCAAACTCGGAAGCGTGACGTAAGCCGCCGTCACCGGCCCCTCGAGCGCACAGGCGTCAGCCCGCGCTCGCAGGGGCCGGCTCCTGCTGCTCGTAATACGCCCGCACCTTACGCGCCGCGGCCCGGCCGATCCGCTTCGCCAGTTCCTCTTCCGTCGCCTGGCGAACCAGCGCCGAGCTGCCGAACTCTTTCAGCAGCTTTCGCACCGTGATCTCGCCGACGCCCGGAATTTCGTGCAGTTCCGAAGTCAATGTCCGGGCGTTCCGGCGCGTGCGATGGAATGTGACCGCGAACCGGTGCGCCTCGTCCCGGATCGTCTGGATCAGGTGAAGAATCGGCGAGAACCGGTCGAGAACAACGGGCTCGTTCTCCTGCCCGAGAACGTAGATGATCTCCTCGCGCTTGGCGATCGAAGCCAGCGACTGGTTGATCACGCCGATCGCTTCAAGCGCGTCAGCCGCCGCATGCAACTGGCCGAGTCCTCCGTCGATCAGCACGAGCCCCGGCATCGGCTGGTCTTCCTGCTGCAGCCGCGAGTACCGCCGCGTCACCACTTCGCGCATGCTCGCGAAATCGTCGTTGCCCTCCACGGTACGGATGATGAACTTGCGGTAATCCGCCTTCTTCATCCGTCCTTCTTCCCACACGACCATGCTCGCGACTTTCTCGGTCCCCTGCACGT
>DASZUZ010000920.1:0-4272 GCA_035547415.1 Bryobacteraceae bacterium
ATCGCGGCGAATCGAGCATCTGCAACTGCCCCGCCGCTTCGAGTTGGGCATACTGCTCGGGCGAAGGCGTCTGCGGCGATCCCATCTTCTTCCACGCCGTGTACGCGTTACTGTGCTCGTCGTCGATCCGATATTGGCGCACAAGAACCCGCCGCGCCTGCGCCGGAACGCCGGCGATGTCAACCTGAACGGCTGCGGCATCGCCAGGCAGATCGTCGTCGTGGTAGTTCCACGCCAACACGGAGATCTCATGCTCGGAGCGGGTCGCCAGCGCATCCACGTCGGGGCTCGTGTGAATGCCCTCTTTCAGAACCTTGTCCAGCGCAATGCGCCCGGTGCTTTCGGCTTTCACCCGATCGCCGCGCATCAGCCCCGCCATCCGGAACACGTTGAGCACCGGTTTGTCGATGCCGTTCGTGGCGAGACTACGGAAGCCGTCGAAAAACGGCTGATTCTCGAACTCGAAGGCCCACGTCAGCATTCCCGCGATATTCGCCTGTTCCCGGTCCGCCAGTTCGAAGATGTTCTTCAGCATGGCGGCGGTATAAGACGGGTACATCGTCCCGTTGCGATATCCATTCCGTGGATAGACGCGAGCCGAGCAGGCGGCGCACCCTTCCGGATCGGACTCGCTGAGCACGATCGGCAGGTCCCGGAACTTCGCGAACGAACGGACAATCCGGAATCCTTCATCCACATCCCTCGCGTTCTTCGCCATGCCCATCCGCACGTGGTCGTCAACAACCGTCGGTTGCCCCTTGGCGTGATATGTGATGAAGTCGAGCGGCGCGCCTGTCTTGCCCGTTGCGGCGTTGGCGCCATGGTCGCAATGCTCGAGAAACTGCCGCAGATACGCCGCGGCCTTTGCATTGCCCGGTCCCGTAGTCGCCGGTCCGCCGACCTTCGCATTCGGCGCCGCTATTTTCACGCCCGCCGCGGCATAGTCGTACAGCTTGTCATATTCTTCGGCCGTCCCGTGCCAGTACGAGATATCCGGCTCGTTCCAGACCTCCCAATACCAGGACTCCACCTGCTCGCGTCCATACTTCTCAACGCAGTGCCGGGCCCACTGATAGACCAGTTCGCCCCATTTGGCGTAATCCTTCGGCGGGTAAGACCACCCGATGCTGTACTGCTCGTTCTTCGCGCCCGGGATCCACGTGGGATGGTACGGATCGGGCTTCGTCGAAAGCGCCTGCGGCATGAAGCCGATCTCGACGAAGGGCTTCGCGCCCGCCTGCAGATAGGTATCGAAGATCCGGTCCGTGATGGTCCAGTCGTAGACCGGCTTGCCCGCGGCGTCTTCGGTGTACGCGTTCGTGGAACCCCACTTGAGACCCGGAGCGCCGTCGCCGGTCGCAAGCATGAAATGGGTCCGTACATAGACCTGCTCACGGCTCAGGGACGCCAGTTCGCCGACGAGTTTGCGGCCGTTCTTCGTGTACGTGTAATTGGGTTCGTCGTACCCGAAATAGGCGTAGATCGGTTTGAACGGGCCGACCGTCTGTGCGGCATCGACCCGGATTGTGACAGAGCCCTGCGCGAACGCGGGCAGAGCGGCGAAGAAAAGAATGGCGGTCAGGCGCAACTGTCTACGTTACGCGCTGTTGCCCGGAATGTCCAACGATCAGAAAATTGACCTTCGGCGCCGCCAGGCGGATCACGCGCCGGGTGAATCCGATGTTGGTGGCCGTGACCTCGCCGAACGCGCCGGCGCGAAGGGCCCGGCCGCGGCGCTTTCAAGCTGTCATTACGGTGTAACTCCCGGATGATATCTATAATTTCTGGTAATCGGGCGTGTTACACTCAGGAAAAATAAAAAGGTTAGCGGATCTCATCTTTGGATGAGCGCTTTTTAATGGTTCCAGCCTCCCCTGCTTTCCCGCTCCCATGTTTGTGAGCGAAAAGATCCAGTAACTAACTCAGGAGATTCGAAGTGGAGTTATCAGTTTTATGAAATCGTCTCTTTTCCCGGTCGTATTGTGCGTCTGTGTCTCGGGCGGACTGTTCGCGCAGACTGCCGGTTCGGGGTCTATCGCCGGCACGGTCACCGATCCGACAGGGTCTGTCATCCCTGCCGCGAGCGTCGTCGTCCATAACGCCGATACGAATATCGATCAGTCGCTGACTACCAACGACGCCGGGATTTACGTGGCGACCTTCCTGCAGCCCGGGCACTACGACGTCACGGCCAGCAAGACCGGCTTTTCGACGACGGCGCGCAAAAACCTTGTTCTTCAGGTGGGCCGTACGCTGACGATCGATTTCGCGCTGACCGTGCAGAGTGGGACCGAGACGGTAACGGTCACGAGCGAATCACCCGTCGTGGATACCGATAAGACCGAAGTCTCGCAGATCGTCAGCGAGAATGCGGTGAAAAACCTTCCGATTAACGGTCGTCGCTGGGACGCGTTTGTACTTCTCACGCCGAATGTGACCACGGATGGCGGTACCGGGTTGGTTTCCTATCGCGGCATCTCCGGTCTCTACAACAACAACACCGTGGATGGCGCCAATAACCAGCAGGCATTCTTCTCCGAATCGAAAGGTCGCACGGTGAGCGGAGTGCCGTATGTCTACAGCCTCGATTCGATTCAGGAGTTTCAGGTCAGTGCCGCGAACTACAGCGCCGAGTTTGGCCAGGCGGCAGGCGGGCAGGTCAACGCCGTGACTAAGTCAGGCGGCAATCAGTTGACCGGCGATCTCTTTTATTACCTTCGCTATCCCAGCCTGAATGCCCTCGATCCGTTGAACAAATCGTTCGGCAACTACACGCAGCCGACGCACCAGCAGCAGCAGTTCGGCGGCAGCGTCGGCGGCCCGATCATCAAAGACAAGCTCTTCTACTTCTTTACTTACGACGGATCGCGGAAGGTCAACCCGATCAGCTATCTCAGCACCTCGAATTTCCCGCAGACGTGCGCGGCCGCCATCTCCGCCGCGACCTGCGCCGCAGCCAATGCTTACGCAACGGCGCTTCTCGGATCCTATCCGCGAAACGCGAATCAGGACGTCGGCTTCGGCAAACTGGATTACCAGCTCAACGACAGGAACCACCTCAACGCCTCCTTTAATATGGACAACTTCCGGGCGCTGAACTCCTACTCGTCAAGCCCGACGGTTTCGAACAGTTCGCTCTCCGCCAACGGCACCAACATCGCTCATGAGCGGATCTTCGTGGCGAGCTGGGACTCCACTTTCACCAGCGCGACCATCAACAATCTACGTTTCCAGTGGTCCCGTGACCTGGAATCCACTTCCGCCAACGGCGCCGGGCCGAGCGTGAGCGTCGCGAACGTTCTTGGCTACGGCCTGCCCAACGCGCTGCCGCGCCCCGCGTTTCCGGACGAACACCGTATCCAGATTTCTGACGTCCTCTCGATGAACCGCGGCCGGCACACCATCAAAGCGGGGTTTGACGTGAATTCGATTCACGAAGTCCTGATCAATCTCTTCCAGGGCGGCGGCGTTTACAACTACACCGGCGCGAACGCATTCAGCAACTGGGTGGCGGATGTGACCGGAACCAATCTCGGGGATAACCTGACCGGCCGCCACTTCGGTTCGTTCGTTCAGGTGACCGACCCGGTGACCGGCGTCGGCAAGGACGATTTCTACGATAACGACATTGACGGTTTCGTCGAAGACACCTGGAAGGCGCGCCCGAATCTGACCGTCAATCTGGGCCTGCGCTACGACATCCAGCTCATTCCGCAACCGCCGAAGCCGAACACCACCACGCCTCTGACGACGCTCTATACCTCGACCATCAACATCGACAAGAAGGAACTCGCTCCGCGTCTCGGACTCGCGTGGTCGCTCGGGCAGAATACGGTGATCCGCGCCGGATACGGCATCTTCTACGCCAAGACGTCGAACAGCACGTATTACGCGACACGCGTGGAGAACGGTTCTTTCCAGCAGACGTACAACTGCACGCCGTCGACGTGTCCGCAGCTCACGTTCCCGAACCTCATCTTCACGCCCCCGGGCGGCGCTCCCGCCGCGCCGTTCACCGGCGCGCTGACGCCGCAGGTGGTTCCGTTCAAACCGGGTTCCAACACGGCCACCACGCGCGGTCAGTCGCCGGACTGGTTGAACCCGCGGGTGCACGAAGGCGAAGTGACGGTCGAGCACCGGCTACGCGGCAACATTGCCGTCTCGGCCGGTTACGTCGTGAGCCGCGGTCTTCGCCTGCCGATCTTTGTGGATGCCAACCTTGCGCCGTCCACCACGACGCGTTCTTACGACGTGACGAACCGCTCGGGCGCG
>DASZUZ010000921.1:0-3783 GCA_035547415.1 Bryobacteraceae bacterium
TCGGCGGTCCTCTGGACACCACTGCCCTATCCCGGCTCGAATCGCCTGTTTGTTCTGAAGGAACTCGATCCGCGCAATGGCGTGTGGCCCTTCTCCGAACCTGACTTTGTCGATGTTCGGGACCGATCGCGTTCGGTGGAAACGGTCGGCGCATTCCGGCGCGGCGTCTCCGCTCTCACGGGCGCGGGGGAACCGGAAATGATCCGGTCCGTCGCCGTTACGCCTTCCTGCTTCGAAATCTTCGGCATTCGACCGGTCGCCGGCCGGGCATTTCAGGGTTCGAGAAACAGCGTCGTGATCAGCCGCGGTCTGTGGGAGCGGAGATGGCAACTGAGTCCGGACGTCATCGGGCAACCCATCGCTCTCGACGGAGAGAGCTACACCGTTGCCGGCGTCGCGGATCTGCCACGCGACATCTTCCCTGGCGCGGAACTGCTTCTTCCCCTCCTGCCGCAAGCTGTACAATCCCGGACGGCGCATGAGATCGAAGCTGTTGGCCGGCTCCGCGGGGATGTGGATATCAGCCATGCGCAGGCCGAACTCAACGTTGTCGCCGCCTCGATCGCCCGGGACAATCCGCAGAGTAATACCGGCTGGAACATACGCCTGGTTCCACTCGCCGACTATCTGACCGGCCCGCGCGCCAATCGAATGGTCCGGATGATCTTCGGCGCGGTGGCGCTCTTGTGGTTACTGGCGTGCGCCAACGTCGCCGGAATGCAGATCGCCAGAAGCATCGCGCGCCGCCATGAGATGAGTACCCGGCTTGCGCTGGGGGCGAGTACTGTGCGGCTCGTGGGACAAGCGCTCACCGACAATCTGGTTCTGGCCTGTTTCGGTTCCGCTCCTGGCCTGGTGATCGCCAGGGTTGCGACGGATCTCATCCGAAGCCTCGGTTCGCAGTCTCTGCCCCGATTGGCCGCGGTGCGGATGGCCTCCGGGACAGCGGGAATCGCTCTCGGCTGCGTGCTCGCCTCGACCCTGCTGTGTACCCTGTTCTCAGGGCGGCCCACGCGTTTCCAGGGAACACGCGAGGTTTCCCGCCGCGACCGGGGGCGGGACGCGTTGATTGTGGCGCAGGTGGCGCTGGCGAGCGTTCTGGTTTTGGGCGCCAGCCTGCTCCTGCAGAGTTTCCTGCGCCTGCGAGGCGTCGATCCGGGGTTCGATCCGGAGCGGATTCTTGCGGTTCAGGTCAATCTGCCGTCGGCGGCGTATAGTGGTCGGCGGAGCGTCGAATTCTTCCGTGCCGCCACCGAGCGACTGACCCGATTGCCGGAGGTGGCGTCGGTGGGCGCGTCGAATGTGGTTCCATTCAGCGGCGAGGGAACGGCCAACCGGTTCCGGGTAGAAGGAGAGCCCGGATCCACTGAGTTTCGGGTCGCGGCCTGGAGAGCCGTCACTCCCGGGTTCTTTACGGTTTTAGGGATGCCGCTGAAGAGAGGGCGGCTGTTCACGGAAAGAGACGCGAACGGCTCGCCCGAAGTGGTCATTCTCAGCGAATCGATGGCCCGGAAGTTCTGGCCCGGCCAGGATCCCATCGGGAAGCGGCTGCTTTGGGGAAGTTCGGGCCATCCGAAGACAATCGTGGGGATTGTTGGCGATTTGCGGGATCTGGCCGTAGACATTCCCCCCGGACCGACGATGTTCCGGCCTTTCGCTCAACTATCGGACGCTCCGATGACGCTGCTGATTCGAACCAGGCGCGATGCATCGTCGTCAACGGTTTCGGACATACGCCATGAGCTCTGGTCCGTCGATCGGGACGTTGCGTTGCAGTTTCAGTCCGTGGCGAGGGTGATGTCCGAATCCATTCCCGGTCCCCGCGTCGGTTTTCTCGTCTTTGCGGCGTTCGCGCTGATTGCCATCGTCACCGCGGGCTTCGGTCTTTACGGACTAATCGCCTATCGTGTGAACCAGCGACAGCAGGAGATTGGAATCCGGCTGGCTTTGGGTTGTCCGGCAGGCGCGGTGCGGTGGGGTGTTCAGAAGCACTGCCTGATCCTTGCCTTCTCGGGGCTCGCGATCGGTTTGCCGGCGGCGTACGCTCTATCGGCGTTGATGCGATCGTTGCTTTACGAAACGCAGCCAACGGATGCCGGCGCGTATGCGATCGCGCTGATCGTGCTGGGTGCTGTATCTCTCGCCGCGAGTTACGGTCCGGCGTCCCGAGCCGCCTCTATGGATCCAGCGGCGTCGATCCGGTACGAGTAATATTGCGCCGCCCCCGCTCTTACGCGATGTCGCCGCCCGGCGTAAACTGGGATGGCGAAATGCGCGGCAGACGAGCGATCCCGTTGGCGTGATCGCTTCAAGCTGATTCCTGGAGGGCGTCCGGGTGCCGATTCAACCCGTTATTCATTCCGTCCTGAAGAATCTGGCGAACACGCTGATCGGCAAGGCTCCGGGAGCTGCCTATGAGAAATGGCTCGCGGACGGGCAGACGCGATCCGATATCGAGACGGCCTGGAACGAAGCCATGGAACGCGCGCTTGCGGAGAACAGCGCATTTGGCGCGCTGGTCGATCAGCAGCAACTCTCCAAAGTCATTGTGGAGCACTCGCTCGACCCGTACTGGCTCTTCGATCCGGATCGGGAGCAGATCTGGGACGCCGGATCGTTGCGGTGGATTCAGACCGAACAGGCGAAGGTCGCCGCCGAAAAATTTCTGGAACACTTCCTCGATAGCTGGAAACGCCGGAAATCCTTCGCGGCCCGCGCGCAACTCTACGAACAACTGCGCCAGAACAAACTGCTCGAAACGATCCGCGACGTAATCGCCTCGGCCGTCAAAGACGGCATTCCGATCAAAACGGCGCCGGGCTATGCGCCGGCCGCGAGTCTTCTGTCCGAATACTGCGGGCGCGTAGCTGCCGGGCATCCGGATCAATTTCTCGTCGATCGCAAAGTGAGGCCAAAGACCCTTACGACGATGCGGACTGCCGCGCTTGCTCCCGTGTCGCTCGAAGAAGTCTTCGCGGAGTACGACCGGATTGTTCTTCTCGGCCAGGGTGGGTTGGGAAAGACCAGAGCGCTGCGGCGGCGGGAGCAGGACCTGGCGGCGCGATACCAGAGCGGAGCCGGCGTTTGTGTTCCCGTGTATCTGAAGCTCTCCGAGTACCGTGGCGGCAGCATCGAGCGGCTTGTCGCCGACCGCATCAATAACGTTCTCAAGGGCTCGGGGCTGCGGCTTGCCGAAACAGCGGACAAATCGGAGCGCGTGGCTCAGGCATGGCTGGAGCAGGGAGGCCGGTCCGTCGAAATTCTGTTCGACGGCCTGAACGAGACGCCGGAAAGTCTGGTTGCGGAGCTTCGAACGCATCTCGAAGACTTTCTTCGCTACGAACAGCGGGTTGTGCTCACTTCCCGCGAGCATGAAATCGACCCGTTGCCGGGTGGCCGGATACCGGCGTTTGTACTCACTCCCCTGACGCGCGCCGAGATTGAAACGCTTCTGGTACGGACGCTTGCCGGCAAAGGCGAGGGATTGCGGTCGCGGCTGGCCTCGGATTCCGCGCTTGCCGGGCTTCTGAGCAATCCATTCCTGCTCGGGCTGGTGACGGAGCTGGTGTTGAATTCTCCAGAGCAGACGCTGCCCGGAAACCGCGCTCTGTTGATGAGGGCTTCCGTCAGCCGGATTCGGCCGGCGCTCCGGCAGGAGGGCCGTACAGGCGGCGCCGCCGCGCGATCCGGCGTCGTTGACGAGTTCCTCAAAGAGCTTGGATGGAAGATGCTGCGGACTGGCGTCGTGAGCGCCAACTATTCCGCCGTCTATTCGTGGAATCT
>DASZUZ010000922.1:0-3146 GCA_035547415.1 Bryobacteraceae bacterium
TGAAAGGACCCCGTCCCGCGACTGCCGCTCTGGAGAAGTCCGCCACTCCGGTTGTTCGAACCACCGGCGCGGGCGTTGAATTTCGCAGCGGCTCCAGTAGTCTCACTCTTTTGAATCACCACGGCGCGGCCGCCGATCGGACGGTCAGCGCTCAGGGAGAGATCCGCGCCCGGTATATCGATGGCGGGGCGGTCACGATTACCAATGTTTCGCTCGAGTAGCTTCGTCGGGTTTCCCGCTTCCATTCTTGCGCTGCCACTGATTTCGCTCAGCCTGCCGGCGCAGGAGACGCCCCTTGACCCTTCCAGTTCCGTTAAAATCGACCTGCCGCACGATGCGCCGCTGGCGCTGCTCTCCACGGGCATGGGCGAGTCGCGCGCCAGTACGCGCGGCGGCGCGATGGTGCTCGACCTTCACATGTCGCTGACGCTGCGGAACTCCGGTTTCCATCGAGTGCGCGGTGTGACGCTGCTCATCACGGCGCAGGAGTTTGCGCCAGGCGGAAAAGGATCCGTAGCGCGCCCCTGCATCGACGTGGCGCCCGGCCAGGAATTCACGGTCCCGATCGATATCCGGCTGATCCGCCCCGTGCAGCAGGCCGGCGGCCCTCTCGTTCACGTTCAGCTGGACGGCGTTCTGTTCGACGACCTCAGCTTCTTCGGCCCGAATCGCCTCAACTCGCAACGCGCCATGACGTTCTGGGAAACGGAGGCGCAGCGCGACCGCACATACTTTAAACGCATCCTGCAGGCCCGCGGAGAAAGAGGACTGCGCGAAGAAATGCTGCTCAGCATGGCGAAGCAGGCCGAAAAGCCTCAGCTCGACGTGGCGCTGAGCCGCAACGGGCGAGCGGTCGGCTCAACTGTACCGTCAGGTGAGCACGTGGCGCAATTCGCGTTTCTGAAGATGCCCGGCGCTCCGGTAGAACCTGTCGAGGGTTGGGCCGAGATCTCGGGGAATGAAGCCCGTTCGCCGCGCATCGATGTTCTGAATAAATCGTCCCGGCCGGTGCGATACGTCGAAATCGGCTGGATGGTGAAGGACCGCGAAGGACATGAATATCTCGCCGGCTCCGTACCGGGTTCCAACTCGGCCATGCTCCTGCCGCCCGGACAGCGCAGCCGGCTGCTCCCCGATACGACGCTGAAGTTCTCCCGGACCGGCAGGCCCGTGGAGATCCGCGACATGACCGGCTTTGTCAGTCAGGTGGAGTTCGCCGACGGCAAGGTCTGGGTGCCATCGCGCGAAGACCTGAACTCGTCGCCTCTGTTGCGGATTATGGCGCCGTCCCCCGAAGAACAGCGGCTCGCCGATATCTACAGCAACAAGGGACTCGCCGCGCTCATCGCGGAACTGAACAAGTTCTGAATTGCGGCGGTCATACCGCCAGTTTCCGCCACCAGATCACCAGTCCCGTCACGGCCATCACGACCAGCGCCAGGCTGGACAACGACACGAATACGTGCGAAGGGGTTCCCCAGATGTCGCCGGTGTGTATCGATCGGTTGAAGCGAATGGCCCGAAAACCGGCCGAATCCGTCAGAAAATTCCGCGTCTGCAGGACGCGTCCGCTGTACTGGTCGAGCACCACGCTGCTGTGCGCAGCTTCCGAAGTGTCTTCCGGCACGCGCATCAGAACCATGTAGACGCCTTTGGCGTTTACGGGGATCAACATCTGCGCCAGGGTGGCATCCGGAAAGGAGGCGCGAGCGATTCCGATGGCGCGATCGGCGGTAATCGGCATCGCGTCCGGCGTCACCAGCGACTCCGCTCGGGACTGCGGCTTCGGCCGTTCGGAGTGAGTGATCGAGTAATAGAATTCCTCGCCCAGTTCGAATCCGATGAGAATTCCCGTCAGCGACGCAACGAACAGGAACAGAGCCGCGTAAATCCCGACCACGTGATGCGCGTCGAAAACGATCCGATACCAGGATGCGCTCCATTTGATCCGGAAGCGGCGCGTGCGCCAGAACAGGATCAATCCCGTCGGCACGAGCAGGCAGAGCATCAGCCCCGCGAAGCTGATGACTTTCTTTCCCGCATCGGAAAGCCAGCGCGGAGCCGATCGCGGATCCGGTACCAGCCGTAAATGGACCTGGTGAATATAGCTGAGAATCCGGTCGCTGGCAAACTCGCCTCTGATCCGCCCCTGGATGGAACCCTCGTACGGGTTCACGAACACGCGGCTGCCATCCGTCATTGACATCGCCTGCGCAATGTCGGGGTGTCGCGGAAAGAGAATGCCGGTGACGCGAGCCGGGGCGCAGCGCGTCTCCGCGGCTCGAATCAGATCCTGTTCGGGAACAACGCGCGGACCCGCTTTCACGTACCAGAGATCCCGATGCAGCCAGTGGGGAATATCGTTCTCGAAGGCCATGACACTGCCCGTCAGGCCTAGAACGATCAGGAAAAACGCCGCGCTGACACCGAGATACAGATGGACCTTCAGAACCGCTTTTCGCAGCGTCATCTACTTCGCGGCCGCCAGCCCGAAGCAATAGACGTTCGAATCGTGATCCACCGTGAAAACCCGGCCGTCTGAAACCGCAAGTCCGCTGAAGTGAACCCAGGAGGTCATCGCGGACCCGCTGTTGAACAATTCCCTGCCGGTTTTCAGATCGAACGCTTTCAGGATGGCCGGGTGTCCGCCTTTGATCCGCTTCTCGGTTCCGCCGCGCTGCACCTCATCGGAACCCGTGCCGAGCGCAAAAACCACGCCATTGGCGATCACCGCCGGATCCGGCATATCGAGATCGCTCGATATCCATACCGGCTCGAGCGTCGGCCCCTGCGTCTTCGGATCGGCGACAACCTTGAATGCCATCAGACTGCCGTGCGGAGCCGGGCCGTTCGTCATCGGAAACTTCGCCCCTTCCGCCGGCGCGCCGCCCATGGGAACGATGAGCCACGTCTGGCCTTCCGTATCGCGCGCCGTCGAGAGACCGCCCCAGATGCCGAGTCCCTCGCAACATACCGCCTTGTCGTTGCCGTAACGCGGGCTGGTGTAGAGCGTCGTCTGATGATCCGCGCCGCCGAGGCTATCGGCATCCAGCAAATAGACGAGACCTTCCTTCGCGCCAGCCGCCAGCAGATTGCGATTTCGCCATCCGAAGAACACCGGGCTCGCCGAGCCCAGGTCGAAATCC
>DASZUZ010000923.1:0-5484 GCA_035547415.1 Bryobacteraceae bacterium
GCGCCTGCTGAACCTGCCGCCCGAAGAGGAACACGCGCCACCGGAGGCGGAGAGCCTGACCTTCCGGCTCGCGCGCGATAGAGACGCCTATCTCGCCGCCATTGCCCGCTGCCAGCAATACATCCGCGACGGCGAGAGCTACGAAATCTGTCTCACGAACCGGATCCACACGAATCCCATCCGCGATCCCCTGCGTTTCTATCTCACGCTGCGCCGCGCCAACCCCGCGCCATATTCCGCCTTCCTCCGCTTCGGCGAACTCAGCATCCTGAGCGGTTCGCCCGAACGCTTCCTCCACATCGATCGCACCGGTGTCGTGGAATCCAAACCCATCAAAGGAACGCGACCGCGCGGCCGCACGCCGGAGGAAGACGAAGCTCTCCGCCGCGACCTCGCCGAAAACGAGAAGGACCGTTCCGAAAACCTGATGATCGTCGACCTGCTCCGCAACGACCTTGGACTCGTCTGCGAAATGGGCAGCGTGAACGTTCCGAAGCTCATGTCCGTCGAAACCTACGAGACCGTCCACCAGCTTGTCTCGACCGTACGCGGATGGCTTCGTCCAGGCGTTGGTGCGGTCGGTTGCGTTCGCGCCGCTTTCCCCGGCGGCTCCATGACCGGCGCTCCCAAACTGCGGACCATGAACCTGCTCGACGAACTCGAAACCGGCCCGCGCGGCATCTATTCGGGCGCTCTCGGCTTTCTCGCTTTCAACGGTACGGCCGACCTCAGTATCGTCATCCGCACCCTCGTCTCCACCCCCGCCGAAACGACCATCGGAATCGGCGGAGCCATCGTCGCCTTATCCGATCCGGCGGCCGAATTCGAAGAAACTCTCGCGAAAGCGCGCGCCCTGATTCACGCGTTGGTCTGGCATGCGAATGGCTCCGAAGATACTGCCGCCGTCGCTCGCATTCTCGACGCGCTCAGAAATTCGCCGCAATCGGCGAACTGAACCGCGAAAATTCTCGTAACCAAAGCTGGAGAACCCAGTATTACAGTCATGACCAGTCTTCTGCCGGATCTGCGCTTTGCTTTGAGGGCCACTCGCCGCAGCCCGCTGTTCGCGACCATCGCGATCCTCTCGCTCGCCCTCGGCATCGGCGCGAACACCGCGATCTTCACGATCATGGACCAGCTCATGCTCCGGCAACTGCCCATCAAAGATCCCGGCAATCTGGTCATGCTCTACCAGAAGGGCCCTCACAACGGAAGCAACATGGGATCGCGCATGCAGTCCTACCCGATCTACCGCGATTACCAGCAGAAGGCCGCGCCGCTCGCCGAAGTGCTCTGCCGCCGCCTGATCTCCGCCTCCATCAGCGTCGGCAACCAGACCGAACGGGTCGATGCCGAAATGGTCTCCGGCAACTACTTCTCCATGCTCGGCGTGAAAGCCGCCGCCGGGCGCCTCTTCAACTCGCAGGAAGACGACCGCGTTTATCGGGGCCACCCGGTTGTCGTGCTCAGCTACGACTACTGGGCCAGCCGCTTCAATCGCGACCCCGGTGTCATCGGCGCGAAAGTCCTGGTCAACAACTATCCCATGACCGTCGTCGGCGTATCGGGTCCCGGCTTCGCCGGACTTGATCCCGCCGTCGCTCCCCAGATCCGCGTGCCCATCCTGATGAAGCCGGTCCTTGTCCCCGAATGGAACTGGCTTGAGATGGAAGACCGCCGTACCCGATGGGTGCAGGTCTTCGCGCGCCTCAAGCCGGGCTACACCGCCGAGTCGGCGCGGGCCCCGCTGCAGGTTCTGTTTCACCAGATTCGCGAATACGAATCGACCTTGCCCGCAGCGAAAGACTGGAGCGCTTATGAGCGCAAGCAGTTCCTCGGCGGCACGATTCAGGTCGAAAAGGCCGCCACCGGCTACTCCGAGCTCCGCAACAGTTTCTCCACGGCGCTCATCGTGCTCATGTGCATGGTCGGGCTCGTCCTCCTGATCGCCTGCGCCAACGTCGCCAATCTCCTCATCGCGCGCGGATTCGCCCGCCAGAAGGAGATCGCGGTTCGCCTGTCGATCGGCGCTTCCCGCGGCCGTCTTGTACGCCAGTTGCTCGTGGAAAGCGTCGTGCTCTCGGTCGCCGGCGGCGCTGCCGGAGTGGCGCTCGCGTCTCTCATGACTCATGGCCTGCTGTCGCTGATCCCCGCCGAGTCGAGCCCTCTCCTGATCCGCCCCGAACCCGATCTGCGCATCCTGGCGTTCACGCTCGGACTGACATTCATCACCAGCATCGTCTTCGGTCTGATCCCGGCCGTGCGCGCGAGCCGCCCCGATCTCTGGGGCACCCTCAAAGATGCGGCCGGCTCCATCGCCGGAACCGGCGGTTCCCTCTTCTTCCGCAAAGGGCTCGTGGCCGCGCAGGTCGCCCTCAGCTTTCTGCTCCTCTTCGGCGCCGGGTTGTTCGTCCGCAGCCTCGAAAATCTGGAAGGCGCGAAGACGGGCTTCCGCGACGCAGGCAACCTCGTGACCTTTCAGTTATCGCCCGCGCTCAACGGCTACGACGCGCCGCGGACCGTACAGCTCTATGAGCAATTGCTGAATCGTATTCGCGCCGTGCCCGGCGTGCGCTCCGCGGGCCTGGCTTCCGTCCCGCTGCTCCACGGAGACGAATGGGACAGCACCACCCAGGTCGAAGGCCACACCGCCGGAGACGGCGAGGACATGCAGGCCTTCATGAACGCGGTCTCGCCCGGCTACTTCGAAACGATGGGCGTTTCTTTGCTCGCCGGCCGCGACTTCGACCGCCGCGACCTCAAAGACAACGCGAAGGTCGCCATTGTGAATGAGAGCTTCGCGCGCCATTTCTTCGGAGACAAAAGCGCCGTCGGACGGCATCTGGGGAGAGGCAGGCGAGGCGAAAAACTGGAAACCGAAATCGTTGGCGTTGTCGCCGATTCGTTGTACGAAGGCCCTCGCCAGGGCGTCCGGCGTCAGGTTTTCATTCCGAACTGGGGAAATGGCGGCGCGGCTTTCTACCTGAGAGCGGCCGTCCCGCGCAACGTCATTTACTCCGCCGTGCGTGGCGAGATCAGAAAACTCGATCCCGCTCTGCCCGTCTACGAAATGAAAACGCTCGAAACCCAGCTTGACGAAACCCTGCTGACCGAGCGGCTGATCGCGCTTCTCTCGGCCGGCTTCGGCCTGCTCGCGACCCTCCTCGCCACCATCGGCCTCTACGGCGTCATGGCCTTCGTCGTTGCGCGGCGCACAAAAGAAGTCGGCGTCCGCATGGCTCTCGGCGCTCAGCGCGGCTCGGTCATCTGGCTGGTCATGAAAGAGGTTGTTCTGCTGATCGCCGTCGGGCTCGCTATCGGCATGCCCGCGGCCATCGGTTTGGGAAAATTCGTAGCGTCACAGCTCTATGGAATCAAGGCGAGCGATCCCTGGGTCGCCGGCATCAGCATGGTGATGCTCAGCCTGGCGGCCATTCTGGCGGGACTCGTACCGGCACGCCGGGCGAGCCGGATCGATCCGATTCTCGCCCTGCGCTACGAATAACGACGCGGAGGCTACTTGCGGGGCTGGCTGGTCGGGGGCACGATGCCTTTCAGCCGCATGTACGTCACCAGATTCCCGTAATGTTCGTCGGTATGGGCGATGTTGAAATCCATCACGGTGATCCGGGCCATCTTGTTGCCGAAGAAGTTGACCGTTTCGGACGCGCCCGCCGGCGTAATCTTCTGGTACGCGGCGTCGCAGTAATCGAACGCCTTCTTCAGCGCGGCCACGACTTCTTCTTTCGATTTGGCCGTCTTCTCGACGCCCGGATTCGCCGGCTTATCCCCGGTCGCCGCCCCGCAGAACTCGTACTGGCCGTCGGCGATGTGCGCGAACAGTTGCCCGAACGTGCGGACCTCCGGTGTCGGACGGAAATCCCAAAGGTTGGCCGGAACTTCGTCGACCGACTGCAGAATCGTACCTTTCACGTTGTGGAACAGGCCTTGCGAACTGGCAACCAGCGGATTGCCGCCGCTTTGAGCGAACATTGCGCCGGCGAACGCCAGCGTCGCGAATGTGGTCTTGAACAGATGCATCCCCCAATTATGCCCTTCTATTGGCTCGCCGGGATATTCACATCCCGTTCCCAGGCGCGGATCCGCTCCGTCAACTCCCGCACCCGGTCCGGCTGCTCCGGCGCGAGGTTCTTCCGCTCCGAACGGTCGGCTTCCAGATTCGAAAGCCAGACCTTGTCGGTCACTTCTTCACCCGGATAACTCGGCGGATTCAGAATCAGCTTCCAGTCCCGATACCGCACCGCCCGCTGTTTGTCGTGGCTCCAGAACAGATATTCGTGTTCCGGCTTCGAGCCCCGCAGCACCGGGAGAAGGTCTTGCCCGTCGATCCCTGCCGCGGGTTTCCCCCCTGCCATGTTGACCAGTGTCGGCAGCACATCCATCGAAATCATCGGCCGGTCCCACACCATGCCCGGCTTCACCACGCCCGGCGCGCGCAGCATCGCCGGCACGTGCATCCCGCCGTCGAACAGCCCGAGCTTGTAACCCCGGAACGGCTCATTGCTGCCGCCATGGTACGGCTTGCCATCGCTCGACGCGCGCTGCTCGCGCGTGGCCCCGTTGTCCGCCTGAAAATAGATCACGGTGTTATCCGCGAGTCCCTGCCGTTCCAGTTGATCGAGCAGCGAACCGACTGCGTCATCCACCGCCGCAACCATCGCCAGGTGCATGCGCCGGTCCCGGTCCATCGTCGCCGGGAAGCGCTCCAGGTACTTCTTCGGAGCCATCATCGAGTAATGCGGCGCTCCGAACGCCAGATACAGGAAGAATGGTTTCTGCCGGTCCTGCTTCGCCAGAAACGACCGGGCCTCCTGCCCCAGCAACTCGCTCATGTACGCCGGTTCCTCGAATACCTCCGTCTCGTTGCGCCAGAGGTCGTGAAAGATCTTGCCCGGACTCGTGCCGAGTTGGTAATACCGGTGCGAGAACGCATCCACCCAGCCCGAATACCACCCGAAAAACGAATCGAATCCCTGCGCCAGAGGACGGCTCGCCGGCGCGCTCCCCAGATGCCATTTGCCCATCGCCGCCGTGCGGTAGCCCTCGCTACGCAGCAACGCGGGAAGCGTCGTCTCGCCCTGCCGTAGTCCCGGAACGTCCCAGCTCGGCTGCGAAGGCAGCGCGCCCTTCACCCCCGTGCGGTCCGGATACTTCCCCGTCAGAATGGCCGCGCGCGACGCCGAGCAGACCGGCGCATTCGAATACCACTGCGTGAACCGGACGCCCGAACCCGCCAGCCGGTCGAGATTCGGCGTCCGCACTTCCGGGTGGCCGTAGCAGCCGATATCGCCGATCCCGTGATCGTCCGTCACAATTACCAGAAAGTTCGGACGGCTCTGCTGCTGAGCCTGCAGCAGGGGCGCGGCCCCGGCGGCTGACACGGCCTTCATGAAATCGCGGCGATCGGGTTGTCTCATCAGGCGTATCTTATCGCCCGCGCTGTTCCGCGGCGGCCCCGATTCG
>DASZUZ010000924.1:0-13065 GCA_035547415.1 Bryobacteraceae bacterium
GGCGAACGCGCGGATCAGAAAGCTAGTAAGTGGCCCGGCCGCCGCTGGCGTCGTAGCACTGAGCGGTCACGAACGAGCAGTCCGGACTCGCCAGGAAATGCGTCACTGCCGCAATCTCCCACGGTTCGCCGGTGCGGCGCATGGGGATCTTGTCGGTCATGTAAGTAACCTGCTGCTCCGTCAGTTGCTCGAGGATCTTCGTTCTCACGACCGCGGGCGAAACCGCATTGACGCAGATTCCCTCGGTCGCCACTTCCTTGCCGAGCGATTTCGTCATGCCGATTACCGCCGCCTTGCTCCCCGAATACGAGATCATATTCGGATTGCCTTCCTTGCCGGCGATGGACGCGATGTTTACGATGCGGCCGTACTTGTGCTCGCGCATGTGAGGAATCACCGCGCGGCAGAAGTAAAACACGCCGTTGACGTTGATCGCCATCACCTTCGCGAAGTCCTCGTCGGTATGCTGGGCGATCGGCGCGGATTTGCCCGCGATGCCCGCATTGTTTACAAGGATGTGGATGCGCCCGGTTCGCTTCAGCACCTCTTCAACGGCCTGATTGACCGAAGAAGAGTCGCTGACGTCCACCTGAACGCCGAAAGAATTGTTGGGCAAGGTCGCGGCCACGCGTTCCGCGCCCGCCTTGTCCAGATCGGCGACAGCGACGGTTGCGCCGGCTTCAGCAAGGCGTTTTGCGATCGCCTCGCCAATGCCCGTTGCGCCGCCCGTCACAATCGCCGTCTGTCCACTCAGGTCGAATGGCATCCGTCCTATTCCTCCCGGGTCACGTTCACCGTGACTTCGGCTGTTACGTCGCGATGCAGCCGGATCGCCACCTTGTGCTCGCCCAGGGTACGGATGGGCTCTTCCAGGTGAATTCTGCGGCGGTCCACCGTGTACTTCTGCGCCGCGAGCGCTTCGGCCACGTCGTTCGCCGTAACCGACCCGAACAGCTGATCGTTCTCGCCCGCCTTGCGGCCGATGGTGATGGTGACCGCGTTCAACAGCTTCGCGAGATCCTGCGCTTCGCCGGCCAGTTTCGCTTCTTTCCGGAGATGCGCCTGCCGTTCCTGTTCCACGATCTTGCGATTGGCGTCGGTCGCCGCCACCGCCAGCCGCTTGGGCAGCAGGTAGTTCCGAGCGTAGCCCGGCGCGACCTTCACCATGTCGCCGCGGCTTCCGAGTTTTTCGATGTCTTCCCGAAGAATAACTTCCATCGTGTTCTCTTTCGCTCCTTTACATCGACGCCGCGAACGGCAGCAGCGCGATATTGCGCGCCTTGAGGATCGCGTCGGTCAGGCGGCGCTGGTGGGGCGCGCACACGCCCGAGATGCGCCGCGGCACGATCTTGCCGCGTTCGGCGATGAACGCCTGGAGCATCTTGACGTCCTTGTAGTTGATGTCATCGATCTTCTCGACGCAGAAACGGCAAACTTTCTTGCGCCGGAAGTACTGTTTTTTCGTGACAGCGGCCGCTTTGTCGCCGCCGGTGGGGCGCTGCGAAGCCGCGATCGGTCTTCCACCTTTTTGTTCTGCCATTGTGAGATCTCCTTATTCCGTGGGGGTGCCTGGAGCAGGTTGCGCCGGAGCCCCTGGCGCGGGGTGCGCGGGCGCTGTCGCTGGCTGGCCCGGCGCCGGATGACCCGGTTCAGCCGCCGCGCCGCCCAGCATCTGCTGCGCGAGCGAAGGCTGCGGAGCCGCTGCCTGCGGACGGCGATGGGCGCGCTTCTCGCGTTCTTTCTTCCGCTTCTCGACGCGCTTCAGCGTCTCGTCGATCCGGACGGTCAGGAACTTGATCACCGCGTCCTGCACGCGCAGACGGCGTTCGAACTCCTTTACCGTCTCCGGACCCGCGGTGAACTGCATCAGCACGTAGTTGCCTTCGCGATGCTTCTCCACCCGGTAGGCGAGCCGGCGTTTGCCCCACTTCTCGACCTTGTCCACGGTGCCACCGGCGGTGGCCACATTCTTGGACATCTGGTCGATGAGGTGGTCGATCTCTTCTTCTGTCGCATCGGGTTTGACGATGAACAGATTTTCGTAGATTCTCATCTTTCCTCTGTTGTTAAGCCCTGGGCGCGACGATTAAATCTGGTCATGGACATTTCGACGCCCTCGGCAATGATGGATTCCGCCGCATCGGCCGCAAGGTCGATGAACGCATCCAATGTTTCGTTCTGCTGGCGCGAGAATCGCGACAACAAATAATCCGCCCCCGAAGAGAGCGGATGGCCGGGGTGCACCCCCAGCCGAATTCTGGGAAAATCCTGGGTGCCGAGCTTCGCGATCAGGTCCTTCGCGCCGTTATGACCCGCGGCGGAACCCTTCGGCCGGATTCGCAGGGAACCCCACGGCAGATCCAGCTCGTCGTAGATCGCAATCAGTTCGGACGGGGGAATCTCATGCTTCTGGAGAAGCGGCTTGACCGCGACGCCGCTCAGATTCATGTACGTCTGTGGTTTCACCAGCAGCACCGGCTTCCCACCGATCGCCCCCTGACCGACGAGCGCCTGGCATTCCTTCCGCGTCACGCGAATCGCATGCCGGGCGGCGAGCCGGTCCACCACGAGAAAGCCCATATTATGAGGCGTCGAGGCGTACTGCTCGCCGGGATTGCCAAGGCCGGCCACCAGGAACATTCCCGGTTATTTCTTCTTGCCTTTGTCAGCCGCGGGTTTGGCCGCGCCGGCTTCTTCCTTCTTGCCCTTCTTGGCGACTTCGGGCTCGGCGCCAGCCGCGCCTTCGGCGGGAGCGGCGGCTTCTTCCTTGATTCCGACGACGTGCGCGATGACGGCGTCACCGGACGTCAGCACGCGAACGCCTTCTTTCACCTGCAGATCCGCCACGCGGATATTGCCGCCGATCATCAGTTCCGTCACATCCACGTCGAACTGGTTCGGAATATCGTCCGGCACGCATTCGATTTCGATCGCGCGGGTGACGACGTCGAGAATGCCGCCCTGCTGCTTCACGCCCTTGGGCTCGCCCGTCACGTGGATCGGAATCGCCACGCGAAGTTTCCGGCTCAGGTCGATCCGGCGCAGGTCGATGTGCAGCAGTCCGCCCTTGATCGGCTCGTACTGCTCGTCGACCACGATGACCGGTGTCTTTTCGACGCCCTGAATGTCCAGGTCGAAGATCGAGTTGTGCCCCGTTTTGCTGCGGAGAATTTTGGTGATGTCGCGGGGGTTCACGCTCACGGAAACGGGATCTTTGAAAGCCCCGTAAACAATGGCGGGGATCAGCCCCTGGCGGCGCGTGCGCCGTGCTTCGTTCTTGCCGCGGGTTTCGCGAGGTTGCGCCGCGACGGTCGTATCAAGTCTCAATTTCTGGCTCCTTTGCGCAAGTCCGTTTCAGAAGCTTCCCGAACGGAAAGATTCCGAGGCGTGGGTTGCGCGGTATTACGAAAACCGATGTCAGGATTTTTGGCCGTTTCCGGCCGGAGAAAACATCGACAGTCGAATCCCTGATTTTATCACGGGAACGCGGCTACCCGCTTCCCGTGACAATGATGCTCCGGTCAGAGAAAGAGAATACTGACGGACGTCTCTTCGTGGATCGACTGCACGGCCCGCGCGAGTAACGGGGCCACCGAAAGCTGCCGGATTTTCCCGCAGGCCCTCGCCTCTTCGGAAAGAGGAATCGAGTTGGAGAAGACCACTTCGCTGATTCCGGAATCGCGGATCCGCTGCACCGCCGGTCCTGACAGGACAGCATGAGTGGCGCACGCCATGACGCTGCGCGCGCCGTGCTCGAGCAGCGCTTCGGCGCCCTTCACCAGCGTTCCGGCAGTGTCGATCAGGTCGTCGATGATGAGGCAGTTCTGTCCGGATACGTCGCCGATCACGTTCATCACTTCCGCGACGTTGGCCTCTTCACGGCGCTTATCGATGATTGCGAGCGGCGCGTTCAGGCGTTTCGCCACCGAGCGCGCGCGCTCCACGCCGCCGGCATCGGGCGAAACCACCGTCAGCGCGTCGAGCGCCTGCGGCTTGAAATAGTCGATGATGACCGGACGGAAGAACAGGTGATCGACAGGAATATCGAAGAAGCCCTGAATCTGGGCCGCGTGGAGATCGAGAGCCATGATCCGGTCGGCGCCGGCTTTCTCGAGCAGCGAGGCGACCAGTTTGGCTGAAATGGGAACGCGCGGCTTATCCTTGCGATCCTGGCGTCCGTAGCCGTAATACGGGATCACCGCCGTGATGCGCTCCGCCGAGGAGCGCTTCAGCGCGTCCATCATGCAGAACACTTCCATCAGATGGAACTCGACGGGAGAGCACGTGGGCTGGACGACGAAGCAGTCCGCGCCGCGCACATTCTCGAAGATCTGAAGGTTGATCTCGCCATCAGAGAAGCGTTTCAGCTTCATCTGTCCGAGTTCGAGTCCGAGATGCTGGCACATCTCTTCGGCCAGCGCGGGGTTAGCGCTGCCGGTAAATATTTTGATGCGGTCGGGGTTCATCGCGCGTACAGGCTTCGGGGCGGCCACTGGTCACCTTCCATATGCTGTTTGAGCGTCCGCCTCCAGACGGACCGATACTGTGAGCGGCTCAGAAAGGAAATCCCAAAAGCATTTTCCCGGGTGAACGCCGCCTGCGCGCGCTTCAGCCTGTCCCGATCTTCGAACACACCGAAGATCGCGGACCCGCTGCCCGTCATTGCGACGGGGCGCGCGCCGAGCCGGCGAATTCGCTCTTTCACTCGCCGGAGTTCGGGATGACGGGCGAAGACTACTTCCTCGAAGTCGTTCTCCACCACGGCTCCCGTCGCGTGCCAAACCTCTTGCTGGAAACTAACTAGTTTATTTTGTAACGGAATTGATGTCAACCGGGGCGACAGATCGCGATACGCCTCCACGGTGGAGGAGTGAATGCCAGGGGCCACCAGCAGGGCGCGCGTGGCGGGACGGTCGGGCAGGGGATAAAGTTCCTCTCCACGACCGAGGCCGAGCGCGGTTCCTCCGTGCAGGAAAAACGGAACGTCGCTGCCGAGTTGTGTGGCGATCGAATGCAATTGCTCGGCGGGTAGGTTCTTTCCCGCGAGAACCGGCAGCGCGAGCAGCACCGCCGCCGCATCGGTCGATCCGCCCCCCAGTCCGGCTCCGGCGGGGATTTTCTTGCGCAGCGTGAATCGTACGCGTGCCTGCATCCGCAATGCATCCAGCACAAGACGGGCCGCTTTCCCGACCAGATTGTCCGGGATGTGCGGCGCGCCCTCGATGTCAATCTGCGTGGAACGGGCGCGCTCCACTTCGACGGTCAGATCGTCCGCCAGCGAAATGGTCTGAAAAACCGTGCGTAATTCGTGATATCCGTCCGGCCGCCGGAACAGGACACGCAAACCGAGATTGAGCTTGGCAAACGCCTTCAGGCGGGCCGAGCGGGTCATTTATCGTATTGCAGCAGGGAGAACACGTTATAGCCGTTCAGCTTCTCGCGTCCCCCGAGGAAGGTCAGTTCCACCACGAATCCCGCGCCGGCCACGGTGCCGCCCAGCCGTTCCACGAGTTGGGTCACGGCCCTTGCCGTCCCACCGGTTGCCAGCAGATCATCCACGATCAGCACCCGGGTTCCCGGTCCGATCGCGTCCCGATGGACCTCGAGCGTGTCGCTGCCGTACTCCAGATCGTAAGAAATTCGGGCGCATTCAGCCGGCAGCTTCTTCGGCTTGCGGACGGGAACGAATCCCGCTCCAAGCGCATAGGCGAGGGCGGGCGCGAAAATAAACCCGCGGGCCTCGATCCCTAAGACGACGTCGACGTGAGCGCCATTGTATTGATTTTTCAGGGCGTCGATCGTGCCGCGAAGTCCTGTCTTGTCTTTCAGGAGCGTCGTGATGTCGTAGAAAAGGATGCCGGGTTTAGGGAAGTCCGGGACTTCGCGAATCAGTTGTTTAAGAGTATCCAAAGCGGGCGCCTAACGGGATTGAAAGGAATTCAATTGTTGCACGGGGGCTTCCTGCTCTTCAACTCCGCGCACGATCGCCATCCGGGGACCCTGATGGAGCCGCGCCGCGAGAGTGTTGAGTTGTTCGGCGTTGCCGACGGCGTAAACCTGAACGCGCCCGTCATCTTCGTTGCGCACCCAGCCACGAACTCCAATTTCGTCGGCGGCATGTTGCACGAACCAGCGAAAACCCACGCCCTGTACACGACCGGAAACAAACCACCGCCGCGCAGTCTTCGCGGGGCTTTTGTTCAGGGTTGAGGCTCCAGCGGATCGATCGTTGGATTGCCATTCAGCACATCTTTAACGGACGACCCTAATCGCTGCAAAGTAAAGGGCTTGGAGATCAGCGCAAAGCCTTTTTCAATGACGTAGCGCTGCACCACCTGCCGGTCGTCGTAACCGGACATGAAGAGAACCCGCAGATTCGGCTCGAGCGAAAGCAGATGATCGATGAGCATCGGTCCGCTCATGCCCGGCATGACGACATCTGTCAGAATCAGATCGGGACGCTTTGGCATCCGTTCGAAGGTCCGGATCGCATTGTCCGCGCCCTTCGCGAGGACCACCTGATAACCCTGTTCGGTCAGGATGGCCTCTACGAGCCGTAGCATATCCGGTTCGTCGTCAACGACAAGAATCGTTCTGGAGGTCGGCGATGTAGAGGTAGCGCTGTTCACCCGAGTACCCACTGTATCGGAACTCTTGGATTGTAACAAGCGAAATCGGGGTTGAACAGTACTGAAATTAGCCGCTCTACGGGAGGTCAGCCGCGAAGTTTCTTTGCGACTTCCGCGATCCTTTTCGCGTGCACGCGGACGAAGAAAAGATCGCGCTCCGCCGGCTGCAATTCGCCGCGCGGGCCCGCAATGGTGGATGCGCCGTAAGGCGATGCGCCGCGTGCTTCGGTGTGCGCCAGTCCTTCCGTGGAGTACGGGATTCCGACGATGATCGTCCCGAGGTGGAGCAGCGGAGCCATCATCGTGAACAGCGTTGTTTCCTGGCCGCCGTGCGTGGACCCGGTCGAGGTGAAAGCGCCGGCGGGCTTATTCTCCAGCGCGCCCTGCATCCACAGCCCTCCCATGGTGTCGAACAACTGTTTCATCTGCGCCGCCATATTGCCGAAGCGCGTGGGCGACCCGAAGAAGTAGCCATCGGCGGACGCGACATCCTCGAGCGTCACCACCGGGACGTCTTTCTGAGCCTCCCGAACCTGCTTCATGTAATCGTTCTGCGCGATGGCTTTCTCGACGACGTCGAATTCCTGGACACGCCGCAGAACGGGCTCGATGCCGGGAACCTCGGCGAGGGCGGCGGCCGCTTCTTTCGCCAGCTGGAACATGTGGCCGTAGAGAGAGTAGTAGACGATCAGGATCTTCACTCCGCTATGGATGACACGTCCGGCCGGGAGATTCAAGTGCCGTACCCTGAAAGTATGAAACCGATCCTGCGGCGGCGTGACCTGTTTCGGGCGTTCGCTGGAACGGCGCTGGCTGCCCCGGCCACCCGCATTCTCTTCGCCGCGTCCGACTTCTGGAACCGGAAGCCCCCGGATGCCTGGACAGGCGATCAGATCGAGCAGCTCACCACACGGTCACCCTGGGCCAAAGAAACCAACATCGACTTCGCCGAGGAAGAAGGCGGCCATCTGGAACTTCCGTCCTCCAATGGCGCCCCGCCCTCCCAACAGGGAATGCCGCCGGGAACCATCGGAACCATCCCCATGGGCAGGACCGACGGCGGCGTCATGCGGCGGGCGCCGGTGATTGTCCGGTGGGACAGCGCGCAGCCGCTGCTCGATGCGCTTCACGGCAAAGTGCCGAACGGGTTTGAAGACCGGTATGTGCTGAGCGTGTCTCACCTGCCGGCGCGCGTGATGAATCCCCGCGGGCGGCGCGAGTTCGAAAGCAGCGAAGCAGATTTGCTGGAGCAGTTGAAAGCGTCCGCGACTCTGGAGGCGAAGGGCAGGGAACCGGTCGGGCCCGGCATCGTGAAACGCGAAACCGGGGGCGATCCCACCTGGTACTTCGGGTTTGCCAAAGACCTGCTGCCGCTGAGCGCGAGCGACAAGGAAATCCTGTTTACGCTCCATACGGGCCGGGTGGCCGTCAAGGCCCGGTTCGTGCCGAAAGAAATGATGTATCGCGGCCGCCTCGCCGTCTGACTCGGCCGCCTTACTTCTGGCTCAGGCCGCCATCCACGGCCACCAGTTGTCCCGTCACAAAACGGGTGCTCTTGAGAAAGAAGAGCACGGCCTGGGCGATGTCCTCTCCGGTTCCGGCGCGTCCGGCGGGAGTGGCCGCGATCATACGCTCGATCCGTTCGTCTGTTTTGCCGAACGGAATCACTCCGGGCGCTACGGAGTTGACGGCGATTTTCGGAGCCCAGGCTTTGGCGAGCGCTCGCGTCAGCATTACGACGCCCGCCTTCGAAGCGCAGTAATGAGCGTGGGTCGCCCAGGGCCGCAAGGCTCCGAGCGAACTGATGTTCACGATGTGGCCGCCCTGACCTTCCAGCATGATCTTTGCGGCCGCCTGGCAACAAAAGAAAACCGATTTCAGATTGACGGAGTGGATGAAGTCCCAGTCGGCCTCCTCGATCTGCAGAGGATCGAACCGGGTGAAGCGCGCGGCATTATTGACAAGTCCGTCCAGACGGCCGAAGTGCGCCGCCACGCTGCGGAACATGGCCCTGATTTCCGGGACACTCTCGAGATTCGCGCGGAACACCGGGGCGCCCCCGCATTCGAGCGACGTTGCCAGAGCCTCTTTCTCCGACCCGTGGTAGTGAATCGCCACGCGAGCGCCTTCCGCCGCCAGGGAGAGAGCGATGGCTCGGCCCATGCGTTTCGCGGCGCCCGTCACCAGGATGACCTTGTCTTTCATCGAATCCCCCGATCTTTCCGGAGCGGCGTGCATCGGCGTGAATCGGCCGCCCTATGATTCCAGCCTCACGCCTGAACGGGTGGCTCCGACTTCACTTCATCTTCTTCATCCACCGCCACCGGCTGCACCGGCGGCTCCGGCAGCAGACCCTTCCAGTTTGCCCAGGTCCAGAAGATCGCCGTCGTCGAACTGATCGCCCCGGACCACGCCCCGATCGTCCGCGGGCTGAACGTGGTGGTCGCGGCGCCCGCCCCCATCATCGAAAGCATCATCGTCGACCAGGTCAGCGATTCGAGCGTGGCGAAGACGCGGCCGCGATACCGGTCCTCCACATGATGCAGCAACTGCGAGAAGTTCAGCACCGAACTCACCGCGACCGCCGCGCGCGACAACGCGATGAACACGCAGGCCCACGCAATCGTCGGCATCTGGCTGAACAGTACATACGAGCCGCCGTGTAACAGATACGCCACCGCGACCGTGCGCTTGTACTGCACAAAGTTCAGCCGCTTACCAAGCCAATATCCGGCCGATCCGCCGATCAGCAGCCCCACGCCCGCGCAGCCCCAGATCACGCCGATGCCCATCGGCCCGGCCTGAAACACCTTTTCGCCGAACAGGCTGAAGAGAATCTGCGCCGCCCCGCCCCCGCTCGCCCACCCCACACTGATCAGCGCGATACCGGCGACCAGCGGAGTCGACTTCATATAGCTGAGGCCTTCGCGATACTCGGCGAAGCCGGTCTTCTGCTGCTTCTTTTCCGTGCCTGTCGCCCGGAACCCGCCGGGCCGTTTCAGTTGTGAGATGCACAACGCGGAAATGATGAACGACAGCGCGTTGAACGCGAACGCCATCTTATAGCCCGACTGCACGCCGACGGCGCCAAGAAATGCCCCGATCGTGAGACTGGCCCACGAAGTGGTCTGCGTCATCGTGTTGGCGACGTGCAGTTCTTCCGGTGTCGCGATACTCGGCAGGATCGACGAGCGGCCGCTCGTGAAAAACGGCGACGCGAACATCAGCAGCGCGCTCAGCACGAACAGCAGCCAGTCGCCTTTGTACGACAGGCACAGAATGAACCCGAGCGCGATCACGGCCCTCACCAGGTCGCTTGCCATCATCACGCGCTTGCGGTTCATGCGGTCCAGCAGCACGCCCGCGATGGGACCCGCCACCAGCATGGGAACCGCGCGCGCCAGAAACACGCCGGTGACGACCAGGCCAGGGTTCGCATGCTCCATCGCGAGACTCATCACCGCGATGTTGTTGAAGTGGTCGCCCACTTCACTGACCACCTGCCCCGACCACGTGTATCGATAGTTGCGGTTGGTCCGCAGCAGTTTCGTGAATGCGCTCATCCGAAGCGCTCCGTCACATAGACGCCCGCGAAAATCATGCCCCCCGCCGCTACCGCGGGCGCGCTCAGATCCTCCCCGAGCATCAGGACCGCCATCACGCTGGCGAAGACTGGCTGCAGATACTGAAACGCCGCGATGCGTGACGCCGGAATCCGCGCCAGAGCGTAGTAATAGATCAGATACCCCGTCACCGACGAGAACGCGCCCATGTAGAAGACGCCGGCCCACGCGGCGGCCGTGACGCGCGTGAAATCGAATCCGCGGCTCGACCACCAGAGCATGGGCAACAACGCGATCGCTCCGCCGATATACCCCACGCCGCTCACCGCTACCGGACCCGACTCCGGTTTATGCCGCTTGCCGAACGTGGTCATCGCCGCAAATGTCAGCGCGCAGAGCAGCACGAGAAAATCGCCGAGCACGGTAGCCGACCTCGCCGAGGCAGCGGGACGAAAGATCTGCAGCAGAGCTACGCCGGCCATCGCGATCGCCATTCCGCCAATCTTTGGCAGCGTAATCTTTTCGAGCCGCGTCACGCCCGCCATCACCAGAACCCACACCGGCGTGGTCGCCATGATCATCGATGAATGCACGACGGTGGT
Organism: Bryobacteraceae bacterium; assembly: GCA_035547415.1. GTDB lineage: Bacteria > Acidobacteriota > Terriglobia > Bryobacterales > Bryobacteraceae > BOG-234. Next base: position 10,795 of record DASZUZ010000924.1, read on the forward strand.
GCGTGCGACTCCCACGGTCCAGAAGAACTGGTTGAGCGTGATCCCGAAGATCCCCAAAACGACCAGAACGCCCGCTTCGCGCCACGTCCATACGGTCGCCGAGCGCCGCGAGCGCCTCCACCAGATCGGGATCATCAGCAATGCCGATACCAGTGTGCGCAAAGCCATGGCCAGCACGGAAGGAACCTCGCGGAAAACGATCTTCGCCGCCACGTAATTCCCCGACCAGCAAAGCACCATCAGCAGGATGAGCCCGTAGAGGGCCAGATGCGGTTTCAGCATTTGGCGTCAGTGCGCAACGCTGGTCTGTGCGCCTGAGGGTTGAATCGTTTCCTCGCGGACCGTGATGTGCCGGATGAAATCGAGATCGAGGTCATACCCGAAGCCGGGCTGATCGCGCCTCACGATCGTTCCCCGCGGCGTGACCTCCACTTCGGGCGCGATAATATCCCGTTTCCAGTACCGTTTGCTGGCGGACACATCCCCCGGCAGCGTGAAATTCGGCAGCGTTGCAAGCGCGACGTTGTGCGCCCGCCCGATGCCCGCTTCGAGCATGCCGCCGCACCAGACGGGAACGCCCGCCGCTTCGCACACGTCGTGCAGGCGTTTGGCTTCGGCGAACCCGCCCACCCGTCCCAGTTTGATGTTGACGATGCCGCAGGCTTTCAGGCGAATGGCCTGCTCGGCATGATGCGCCGACCGGATGCACTCATCGAGGCAGATCGGTGTCTCGAGCCGCGGTTGCAGCGCGGCGTGATCGATGATGTCGTCGTGCGCCAGAGGCTGTTCGATCATCATCAGATAATACTCGTCGAGTTGCTTCAGCCGGGAGGCATCCGCGAGTGAATAAGCCGAATTGGCGTCGGCCATCAGCCGGACTTGCGGGAAACGCTCGCGCACGCGCCGCACTACGTCCACATCCCAGCCGGGCTTGATCTTCATCTTGATCCGCTGATATCCGGCGGCGAGTTCCGTCTCGATCTTTTCGATCAACTGCTCCACCGAATCCTGGATGCCGATGGAAACGCCGCAGGGGATCTCCTGCCGCGCGCCCGCGCCGATTTCTCTCCACAGCGGGTTGCCGTTGCGCCGCGCCTGCAGATCCCACACAGCGGCCTCAACGCCCCCGCGCGCCATGTTGTGGCCGCGAATGTGGCGCGTGAGCGCATCCACCTCGGACGCCGACGCGATCTCGCGGTCGAGCAGTCGCGGAGCAACATAGTCGCGCGCGATCAGCCATGCCGATGCCGTCCACTCTTCGTTGTAGAAAGGGTTCTCGCCCGCCGTGATCTCGCCCCAGCCGGAAACGCCGTCACTGACCGCTTCGACAATGACGATGTCGCGCTCGTAAGTGCGTCCGAAGCTCGTTTCAAAGAAGTGGACCAGCGGCATGCGCAGTTGCCGCAGAACGATGCGCTCGATCTTCATGGAAGCTCCGCCAGCAGATACGTGCCCCACTCCGGCGTGCGATCCACATTCACCACAGCCAGCCCGCGCCGGAACGCCGACTCGAACTGATCCGCCATCTCCTCCTGAATCAGCCGCGCCCGCTTCGGATCTTTGCGCCGGATATCGGCGATGTCCGCGGGCACACGGATGCGCTCCAGGATCGGCGGATTCTCGAACGGTTCGCCGTTCACGATATTGCGCACGCGCTCCGAACTCACCCACCATTCGGCCGTGCAGCGGTCCGTCGGCAGGCCGCCATGCAGATGGCTGGTCGTCGTGCCGTACTGATTCCTGACATAGCGGCGCACGATCGCGCCCAGCCGCTCGACGTTGAAATAGGCGTTCTTGAGTTCGAGCGGATCGAACGTCCACTCGATCAGTTCGATGCCGCGCGCGATGGCGTCCTCGCGCTGCCGCAGCTTCAGCAGCCGCCCCACGCCCAGATCGCGATAGTCCGGCAGCACGCCCAGCATGTGGCTGTGAAGATACGGCTGCGCGCCCGGCTTGAGGCCCGGAATCGCCAGGCAAAACGCGACCATTCTTCCGTCCACATAGGCGCCGTAAGCCTGCCCGCCGACTTTGGTCGCTACCACGAACAGCCTTACCGGCAGAAGCTCGATCTCGTCGAATCCCCAGATCATCTTCTGCAGCGCGACGGCGTCGCGGAACTGCTGCTCCGTGGTGAGCGTCTCGATCTCTATTCGCCGGCCGGCTTTTTCGCCTCTTGCCACAGAGCCTCCAACTCTTCGATCGGTGTTCCGGAAACCTGCCTGCCCTGTTCGGCCAGGCGCCGCTCGATATGCGCGAAGCGCTCGCGGAACT